>JAYRHO010000350.1:0-3431 GCA_041907245.1 Saccharospirillaceae bacterium | reverse complement strand
GTGCGCGCTTTGGTGATTGAAGAAGATCTTTTTGGCATGCACAGCTTGGACGTAGACGCGGTGCTGGTCTTAGACAGCTCATTAGAGCTGGTTAGCGCCGTTGAAAAACAAGGCAAGGAGCTTGTCGATCTTCGCCACCATGCCGATTTGCCGCTGCTGTTAAAGCGCTTACGCAGTGCCGATTATTTCACGCACAGCACCCAGCAAGATTTACTGAGCTTCAAGCAACAGGGGTATTTCTTTGCGGCCAGCCCTATCTTGATGCAAAAATCGGCGGCTATTGCAGGCTGGGTTATCTACTTACAAAAGATGGACGACGAGCTGTGGCAAGCCTTACAAAAAATCACCCTACTGCACATTCAACCCTTGCAGGATTCTCAGACCCTTGCTGCGCATTTAGGCGCATATTGTCTAACCAGTAACCTAGGCCATGCCGTCACCTGCTTGGATTTAAGTTACCCCAACAACCCCGTACCCGCTTTTTTAAATGCTCGTGGCCTAGGTGTGTTGCTGATTATCAGCATCGTGCCCCTGCTGATTTTTTCGCTGTTGTTGCATCAGCTGCTCGCTCCTTTGCAAAAAGCCTTGGCTTTATTGCAGCAAGCCAGTCTCAAGGGCGAGCTTAGCCCCATTACCTTGAGTACACGCATTCCCATCAAAGAATTGCGCGAACTCAAAAACACTTACAACCGCTTGGTGTCCACCAGCTTGCAACAGCAAAAACACCTAGAGCAGCTGTCCTATACCGACAGGCTAACCGACATCCCCAATCGCCGCGCTTTTGATTTTATTCTCGAAAAAACCTGGCACAGGCTGAATCGTCAACATATCAATATGGCGCTGGTCATGGTCGATATCGACTTCTTTAAAGCCTATAACGACCACTACGGCCACCAAGCGGGCGATATTGCTCTGTACAAGGTCGCGCAAGCTTTAGCATCGTTAGCCAGACGCAGCGATGAGCTGGCCGCGCGCGTAGGCGGAGAGGAATTTGCGTTATTGGTGCACATTCAAAACGACCAAGAGCTGGCCTTGTTCCAAGAGCGCCTGCACGACAGCATTGCCGAACTGCATATCCTTCATGAGCACTCAGCCGTGAAAAAAGAGCTCAGCGTCAGCGCGGGTATTGCTTGGCTTAAGCCCAGCGGCTCATGGCTGCAACCCTTTAGCCCCAAAGACTGGCTAGAGCAAGCGGATAAAGCCCTGTATCAGGCTAAACACGCAGGGCGTAATCAGGCTGTTGTTACCCAAGTCTGCGCCACACAGCCTTTCTCTTAGAGCAATCTGTGCTTAACTAAAGGCGGCCTTTATTTCCGAGCGCACTATGTTCAATATCAAGCAACTGCTTCTTGCTCTTTCCGTGTTTTCCGTAGCACTGCTGTTTTCCAGCTTGCTGCTTGGCCGCTATTGGTGGTTTTACCCCAAAGAAGAAGCGCAGTTTATCGCCCAGCAGCAATACGATTTAGACAGCATCAATGCCACCTTGGAGCTTATCAGCGACGACATACAGCAAGGTGCCGAGGAGATAGCACACAGCCCAGAGCTTATTCAGGCCTTACAACAAGGCAAAAATCTACCCAGTATTATCGAAAAAGACTCTTGGCAGCTGGCCAGTGCTTTAATTGTGGATCGCAGTATGGAGGTGAGTTTTTTATTTACGCAAAATTCCGCTTGGCAAACGCGCGAAACCGCAGAGGTTGATTTTCTTAGCTGGTTAGAGTCCTACACAGAAACAAATCGTATTTTTAATACCAAGGCGCAAAAGGGCATCATTAGAATGGGGGCGAGCGCTTATTACCTTATTACGCAGCCACTCTTTTCCAAAGAATCGACCGAAGCCATCGGCTGGGTGGTGTTGCTGCGAAAATTTGATACCAAACTCAAAGATTACTTTGAGTACCTCACTCATTTTGAAATCGATCGCCTTGAAGACACGCAAGAATTTGGTGAAAAAATTGCCGATTTAAAAACGCCTTTTAAAAACGCCAAATTACTACATAAGCGCTGCCTTTATGACCAAAGCAATCAACCCGTTCTTTGCTATACACTGAAATGGAAGCTTAATAATTTACCCGTCTTTTTAGATATTCCCGCCCTCTTGGTTTACAGCTTGGCCATCATTATTCCTGTGACTATCTTTTCGCTTTTTGTGTTTTTTATTATTAAACCGCTGCGCATAGCCACACAGTTTTTAAAACGCAATAACGACGCCATTCAATTGAAACACTTGGGCGAGATGAAAGGCTTTAAAGTGGAAGAAATGGAGGAGTTGCGCTTCGCTTACAACCGCTTAATCGACATGGCTATCGAGCAGCGTAACGAGCTGGAAAAACGCTCCAATACCGACAAGCTTACCCAAATTGCCAACCGCAATGCCTTTGATGAAATTTTAAAGAAAACCTGGCAACAAATGTGTCGTCGAAGCGAATCGGTTGCGCTGGTGCTGGTCGATATCGACCACTTTAAACTCTACAACGACCACTACGGTCACTTGCAGGGCGATAAAGCGCTCTATCAAGTGGCACAAGCGCTAAAAAGTTGCGCACGGCGCGTCAATGAAGTGGCAGCGCGTTTTGGCGGCGAAGAATTTGTATTGATTATTTACGCCGACAACGAAACGCAGCTGCATAAATTTTCCGCAAAATTACAACATGCCATTAATGAGCTGCATATCCCTCATGCGTATTCCAGCACAGGCTCAGAGTTGAGCATCAGCGCAGGCATTGCGTGGATTAAAAACTCGGGAGAATGGCTGAATGAATACAGCAGCAGCCATTGGCTGAAACTGGCCGACACCTTGCTTTACAGCGCAAAAAACACTGGCCGAAAGCGCAATGAAATTGCCATTTACGATGGCAGCTTGCCCAGCATCAAAGAGGAATAATGCGCCCTGCTTGCTGTTCGCGCTCCGATACTTTTTGCAACACCGCCTTGCGCTCGTCGTTGCTCATTTTGCCCCAGTCGCTGATTTCCCGCCCAGAGCGATAACAGCCTACGCACAGATCATTTTCATCCAGCGCACAAATGCTGACACAGGGCGAGCGCACGTCCTGTTCACTCACAGCTCGATTTCCTGCAATTCTTCGCGATAACGCTTGGCGTTATGCACATAGTGCGCAGCCGAGGCTTCCAGCATTTTTTTCTGCATATCACTGAGTTCGCGTTTTATGACCGCAGGCGAGCCCACCACCAAAGAGCCATCGGGAATTTCCATGCCTTCAGGAATCAGCGCGTTAGCGCCGATAATACAATGCTTGCCGATTTTGGCTTTATTCAACACCACGGCATTGATGCCAATTAAAGAAAAATCCCCCACGGTGCAACCGTGCAGCATGGCATTGTGGCCTACGGTCACACCGCGCCCCAAAGTAAGCGCAATGCCGCCGTCGGTGTGCAGCACCGCATTATCCTGCACATTGCTTTGCGTACCT
>JAYRHO010000349.1:0-3037 GCA_041907245.1 Saccharospirillaceae bacterium | reverse complement strand
TACTGCTTTGTTGTTGTAGCGTGCGCCATGCCAGCCAAGCAAAAGCCATGGCCTCCAGCCAGTCGGGGTCTAGCCCGTAGCGCGCTGTGCTATCTAGATGCAGCTGTGGATTGAGCTTGTGCAGCCGCTGCCACAAAAAATCGTTGTGAACGCCGCCACCACAAAGCAACAGCTCTTGCGCGTGCTGGCCATGCTGTTGGATGGCTTGGCTAATACTTTGTGCACTCAGCTCCGTCAGGGTACAGAGCACGTCCGCTGCGGCAAAGTGGGATAAATCACCCAATTGCGCGAGGTTAAAAAGCTCGCGCCCAGTGCTTTTCGGTGGCGGTTGTTGAAAGTAGGGTTGAGCCAGCCATGTGGCCAGTTTTTCGGTCAGGATTTGTCCTTGTGCCGCCAGCTGCCCTTGGGCATCAAAGGCTTGCTGCAAATACTGCTGGCAGTATTCATCCATCAGCGCGTTGCCAGGGCCTGTGTCAAAGCCGAGCACTTTGTCTTGTCCTAAAACCGTGAGATTGGCCATGCCGCCGATATTAAGCACCAGCGCAGGCTTGGGCAAAAAAGCCGCATGAAAGGCGGGGACGAGCGGCGCGCCTTGACCGCCTGCGGCGACATCGCGCCTGCGAAAATCCGCTACGGTGGTGATGCTCGTGTGTTCTGCTAGCCAAGAAGGGTCGCCAATTTGCCAGCTAAAGCCTTGCGGCTGCGGTTTGTGGCGCAGGGTGTGACCGTGGCTGCCGATCGCCATAATTTGCGTTGCACCCAGATGGTTTCTTTGCAGCAGGCTTTGTACCGCCAGGACGCTTTGCTGGGCGATTGCTCGATCCAAAGCAAGGAGGTCGCTGACCTTGAGTGTATCGGCCAGCGCGCAAGTGCGTAGGTGTTGGCGAAACTCTGGGCTGTAAGCTAGGCACAGGGCATCCTCAAGGTGAATACCTTGAGAGGTGATTTCGACCAAGGCGGCATCCATGCCATCGGCGCTGGTTCCTGACATCAGGCCGATTATTAAGCTCATTTAATACGCCTCGCTGGGACCCGATGCCACGGAGGCATTGAAGCTGTCCAGCCAAGTCAGCAGGCTTTGCGTATGTTGTTTGAAATCGTCTTGCAGACTGGCAGGTATGGTTTCTGCTTTAGGAAAATCCACGCGTAGCGGATCGCGCTGCACGCCATTGACATGAAATTCGTAGTGCAAATGCGGCCCCGTAGCCAAGCCCGTGCTGCCAACATAACCAATAATTTGCCCTTGTTTTACGCTGCGCCCGACCTTGGTGTTGCGATTGAACGAGCTTAGGTGCGCATACAACGACTGGTAGCGAGAGCCGTGCTGCAAAATAACGGTGTTGCCATAGCCACCTTTGCGCCCAGCGAAGACAATTTTGCCATCGCCAGCGGCTTTAATGGGGGTGCCTGTGGGAGCGGCGTAGTCCGTGCCCTTGTGGGCGCGCACAATGGTATGAAGTACAGGATGTTTGCGACTTAGGCTAAAGCGTGAGCTGATGCGGGTAAAATCGATGGGGTTGCGTAAAAAGGCTTTACGCATGTTTTGCCCGTTCGGCGTGTAGTAATCGGCGCGCCCTTTGGGGTCGGTGTAGCGCACAGCGGTCAGTTCGCGGCCTTGGTTGTAAAAGCGCGCCGTTAAAATTTTGCCCGTACCAATGCGCTCGCCATCCACATACACTTCTTCATAAAGCAGACTAAAACGGTCGCCTTGGCGAATATCTTGGGCAAAGTCGATATCCCAGCCAAAGATATTGGCCAGCTCATAAAGCACCTGGTCGGGGATGCCTGCCTTCATGCCATCGACAAAAAGTGAGTTTTCAATGCTGGCACTGGCATAAAGTGGGCGATAGTCGGCTGTACGCTCGGCCAATTCGTATTGCATATTACCTTCGGCATCGCGCACAAAAGCATGATGCGCCAAAGGCGATAGCACCATTTCAAACTGCTGAAGCTGATTGTTGGCCGAGCGTACCCAACGTAAGGTTTGCCCGACTTGCAGCTTAGAACTTTCTTTGGGGGCAACCGCCAGCACCGCCGCTAAATCGGTGGCACTCAGTTGTTGCTGGCTAAAAATGGTAGAAAGTGTGTCGCCCGCTTTTACCTTAGTGGTTTCCCATTTTACGCTTGGCTCAGCAGGGGCTAGAGGTTCGGGGGTCGTTGATGTGGTTTCGGTCTGGCTGATGTCGATGGCGAAATTGACTTCGTCTTGATTGGGTTTGGGTGACGGCCAAAAGGCAATGACAGCTAAAAGAAAACAGGCGGCCAACAATGCCAAACCGTGCGCTCGAGGGAAAGACTGCAAACGTCCCAAATCCATAGAAAATAGCTACCTTGTTGTTATCTTTAGGCAAAAAAAGCCAGCAAGTTTATCCGAAAAACGCGCATTGTACCGCTGAACTTGATTTTGCACATTATTCCTGTGTATGTTCTGCGCCCTAATTATCCCTAAACGAAGAGAAAAACCATGACTGCGGTACTGTTACAAGATCTAAAAGCTCGGGGCTTAATCAATCAAGCCACCGCCGACGACGAGTTCACTAAGCATTTAGAAGCAGGCCCAGTTACGCTGTATTGCGGCTTTGATCCGACCGCAGATAGTCTGCATTTGGGGCATTTAGTTCCACTATTGGTGCTAACTCGCTTCCAAAATGCGGGGCATATTCCCATTGCCTTAGTGGGCGGGGCGACAGGGCTAATTGGCGACCCCAGCTTTAAAGCAGCGGAGCGCCAGCTTAATACGCCCGATGTGGTTGCGGGTTGGGCAGACAAGATAAAAAGTCAGGTTAGCCAGTTTATTAAGTTTGAAGGTGTCCATAATAAAGCCATTGTGGTGAACAACCTCGATTGGACGGGCGGCATGACGGTACTGGAGTTTTTGCGCGATATCGGCAAGCACTTCTCTGTGAATGCTATGATCAACAAGGAGTCGGTGCAGCAGCGCTTAAATCGTGAAGGCGCGGGCATTTCTTTTACCGAGTTCTCTTACGCTTTACTACAAGGCATGGACTTCGCCGAGCTCAATCGCCGCTATGGCTGT
>JAYRHO010000348.1:0-5381 GCA_041907245.1 Saccharospirillaceae bacterium | reverse complement strand
TTACAAGCAGAGGGTCGGCGGTTCGATCCCGTCAACACCCACCAAAATTCAAAACGGTTTCGCGGACTGGTAGTTCAGTCGGTTAGAATACCGGCCTGTCACGCCGGGGGTCGCGGGTTCGAGTCCCGTCCAGTCCGCCATTTATTTCAACACAAAGATTTATCACTCGGTGTTGAGATGTTTTTTTAGTTTGCTGTAGTGCAAGGCGTACCGCAGTTAAAACATGAGACATACCTCATTGGTAGGCGAGTGTTTTAACGAGGAACAACGCAGCAATACACAAAATAAAAAGACATAGTAATGAGGGTGTTTAGCTCAGCTGGGAGAGCATCTGCCTTACAAGCAGAGGGTCGGCGGTTCGATCCCGTCAACACCCACCAAATTTTGTCAGTTTTTATTCTATCTGCGGACTGGTAGTTCAGTCGGTTAGAATACCGGCCTGTCACGCCGGGGGTCGCGGGTTCGAGTCCCGTCCAGTCCGCCATTTACTTCCACCTCTTTTCTATCAAAAACGAGTTATTGCTACTCGATTTTTCCATTTCCCACTTTTTTTATTTGCACTGCTTTTTACAAGCTGCTATACCTTTGCAACTTTTCGCGCAACGAGCACTCTCAATGCGGGTAAAGTGTTTTAAAGACAATAAGGAGAAAAACAATGTCTGATTATGTAGAAGAGCTATTGTGCTTCGAAGACTACGAAGACGAAGTCGACGACGCCGTAGAGATGTAATTTTTTTGCAACCGATAATGGCCAGGCGCAACGCCTGTCCAACGTTTAAATGCCCGCTGAAATGCCTCGGGCGAACCAAATCCTAAAACAAACGCAATCTCCCCTAAGCTTAATGCCGTATCGCGCACATAGCTTAGGGCCAAATCTTTGCGCGTGGCATTTAATACCTGCTGAAAATTCACACCCTCCGCTTGTAAGCGCCTACGCACCACCCAAGGCGTGCTATTTAATCTTTGCGCGACCTGCTCCAGCGTTGGCGTGTTGCCATTTAATAACGGGCTAATGGCCCGCTCGGTTTGCTCACGAAAACTCAAACCCAAGCGCACGCGCTCTAATTCACGCATAGCCAATTGCTGTAATGCGGTATAGGTCGAAGCACAAGCTGACAACACCGGTTTGGCTAAAAAACTTTTTTCCAAAATCAGCGCGTTGCGCGTGGCATTAAAGTGAATTTCACCCGAAAAATAATGGCGATACAGATCCGCATAAACAGGTGGCGCAAATTCAAATTCAACGCGCCTAATGCCATCCTTGCTGCCTGTTATTGCCAATAAGAAAAAGAACCAGCCCGAAAGTACCGAGTCAACCACAAAGAGGTTGTAATCGTTATAAGGGCTGATGGAATAAAATTGCAAAACACCTCGGCCGTCTTCCCAAAAAAAACGCGACCGTCCACGGGCATTAAAACTACTGAGCAGCTCGTATTCAGCCAATACTTGGCTGGCGTCTTGAACCGTGGCAGCACTTTGCGCCAACAGCCCCGCCAGCCCAAAAACAGGCGCCGAGCTGTGTTTACCCATCAACAATCCCAGCGCTGGCAGCTCATAGCTTTGCATCATGGCGTGCCCAAGACGCATAAAGCGCGGAATGCTAATCCGCGCTTGCGGTGAGGCTAAACGTACCGCATCCAGCTGATACTGCGCCAACAAGGCTTCGGGTTTGTGGCCAAGGCTGCGCACCGCCTTCGCCATTAATTCCACATAAGCTACGCTGATATCACCTAAACGCATCTTGGTTAAATCTCTTTGCTTATCTCATAGTGCGCTTCAAGATAAAAATCATTTAAAAACTGATAAGACAAAGACAGCGCCACAATGGAAATCAGCGTTGTCAGATAAGTGCCAAAAGAGCCAATAAATTGCAGCGCGGTATTATCCAGCCATAACAGTGCAAAAAAAGGCGCCATGCTCAGCATAGGAATAATCACCACCACCAACGCCAACTTATTGCCGTTGCCTTGGCTGAGCTGCCAAGCATGTTTCAAACTCGAAGCCTGCCCCAACGCCAATTCGGGCAAAGTAATGGATAACCGCCCCCATAAATACAAAGCAGGAATCGCTGCGATCAAGATGCCTGCGGCGGCAAGTTGTGGCTGCTCGACCACTTGTTGAGCATGTACGGCATTCGTTAACAACAATATCACTGCCATCATCACCGCAAAAAACACCATGCCTGCAATAAAACCGATTTGTATTAAGCGTAAAAAATAGCGCCACTCATTACGCCCATAAAAACGCAGCATGTTGGGCGTAGCTTGCTCTGGCCTTAACGTAAAGTGATGGCAGGTGGTCGCCAGCAGCACGCTGATCAAAGTAGAAACAAGGGCCAACAGCATACCTTTTGCCTGCTGGTCAGCAAGCTGTGTGCTGCTGTACCAGTCCAAAGCCGCAAGCAATAACAGTGCAGGTAAAAATGCCACTACGACCTGCTTACGTTTTTGCCATAACAGCTGCACAGACTCTTTAAATAAATCCAACACAGGCAGCTGCGCCATCAATCCTGAACGAGTTTTCACATCCTTTTCCTTATTAAATTTCAAAAAAACGGTGGCCTAAGCCACCGTCATTATACATAGCGCCTTACGCGGCTGGAGTATCTCCGTAGCGTTTTTTATGGCGCGCACGGATCTGCTCAGGCTTGAGTAAGTAATAACCCAAGGCAGGCAGCAACACCAAAGCCCCCAACATGTTCCACAAGAACATAAAGGTCAGCAGCACGCCCATATCGGCTTGGAATTTAATGGGTGAAAAAATCCAAGTCGCAACACCAATGGCCAAAGTAATACCCGTGAAAGCCACGGCTTTGCCTGTCGTACGCAAGGTTTCAAGGAAGGCTTGCTGCATATTTTTGCCCTGAATCAGCATGGCTTCTAAGCGGCTATAGATATAAATACCGTAGTCCACACCAATACCCACACCCAAAGCCGTTACTGGCAAGGTCGCCACTTTCACACCCATACCCAACCACACCATAAGCGCTTCCCCCAAAATGGAAGTCAGCACTAAGGGCAAAATAATACAGGCAACAGCACGCGCCGAGCGGAAGGTCATAAAGCACAGCGCAATCACCACCGCATAAACAAAGTACAGCATTAAGCTTTGCGCACGATCGATAACTTGATTGGTGGCCGCTTCAATACCTGCGTTGCCCGAAGCCAATTGCAAACGCACAGGCACAGAGCTCAGTTCGTTATTGGCAATGGCTTCTTCGGTTTGCGCTTGGTTATAGGTGAAATACTTATTATCTACCTTGTCATCAAATTCGGTTTTGAATTTTTCAACCGCCGCCACCGCACGCGCTAAAGTTTCCGCTTTGTGATCGTTTAAGAAAATAACCACAGGAGACATAGAGCAATCAGGGTTAATTAAACCCGCTTCTTGCGAGCGCTGCACCGCACCGTTTAAGACGCTTTGGTTACGCGATAACGCCGACCAACGCAAATTGCCTTCGTTCATCGACTTAGTGGTGAGTTTAGAAACGGTTGCGACCGATACAGCAGATTGCACCCCTTCGACGTTTTCCATGTACCACATAAAGCGATCAATGGTTTCCAACGCTTTATAGCTTACGCACATTTCTTTGGGCGTTTCGACCATCACCACAAAGACGTCGGAACTGGTGGAATAATGCGACACCATGAAATCGTTATCGAGGTTATAGCGCGAGTCGGCACGCAGCTCGGGCGCACCCTTATCTAAGTCACCGATTTGCAATCCCTTGCTGGCATAATTGCCATAAACCGCCATAGCCAAGGCAACAACGATAGGGATAAAAGCAAATTTGGGGCTGGCGATTTTTGACAGCATACGCCAAAAAAAGAAATCGGAATTTTCATTCTTGTGCGCATTTTCAATACCCGCACGGCTGATGCCGACATAAGACAGAATAATGGGCAGCAACACGAGGTTGGTAATAATAATAATGGCCACACCCAAGCTTGCCGCAATGGCCAGCTCGCGAATCACACCAATATCAATGAAAAGCAGGGTTAAAAAGCCCATACCATCGCTGATTAAGGCCAGCATTCCTGGTGCATAAAGCGCACGGAAAGCACGACGCGCAGCGGTCAGTCTATCTGCACCCTTGCCTGCCTCGATGGCAATACCATTAATAATTTGTACGCCGTGGGAAATACCGATGGCAAAAACAAGGAAAGGCACCAAGACCGAATACAGGTCGATGGTCATACCTAAAAGCCCCAGAGATCCCAACTGCCAAACCACAGCAATAATAGAAACTAAAATAGGAGCAAGCGTGCCACGTGGGCAGCGCGAATAAAAATACAAAAGCACCGCCGTCATAATCATGGCGGCTAGGAAGAAATACGCAATCGAAACGGCGCCATCCATTAAATCGCCGAGTTTTTTCGGTGTGCCTGTAATGTAGACGTTGTAGGGGCTATCGGGTGCGCCATATACAGCGCGAACGGTTTTCTCTAACTGATGAGAAAACTCTTGATAGTTCAGTTTTTCACCTGTTTCAGGATCTTTTTCAATCAATGAAATATCAATGATGGCCGAACGAAAATCGTTGGCGACTAAACGCCCTACTTCGCCCGACTTTAAGACGTTTTCACGCAGTTTCTCGATACTGGCAGGAGAGCCGTCGTAATCACTGGGAATAACTGGGCCGCCTTGAAAACCCTCTTCGGTCACTTCCATCCAACGCGTATTAGGCGTCCACAATGAGCGCATGGCCGAGCGGTTTACACCATTGATATAGAAAATATCATCGGTGATTTTGCTTAGAGCTTCTTGATATTCTTTAGTAAAAATATCCCCTTGCTTGGCTTCAATCGAAACTTTGATATTGGCCACGCCATTTTTCATGTCATTGGCGTGCACCAAATAGTTTTGAATGTATTCGTGGTGCAAAGGAATGTATTTTTCAATGCTGGAATCAAGCTTGGTTTTGGTTAAGCCAAAGGCAAAGAGTAGCGTCGCCAAGGCCAAAACAATCAAAACCGTAATACGATTATTAAAGAGCACTCGCTCTAAAAAAGGCTCAGTCTCTGCGCTAATTAAGTGTTGAGCTGGTACAGAAGAATGTTTTTCTTTGCTCATGTTAATGTTCTCCTACCATGCTAATCGCTTGTTTAATCAATTCTCCGCTTGCATCTAAACGCATCACGCCCGCTTCGCCAACGAGTACAAAAGAGCCGTCTTTTGCTTCCGTAGCCGCACTGTAGGCTTTGCGTCCTTCAATATTGCGCGTAGCAAGGAATTTATCCTGAGCATCAAATAACACGGCTGCACCACCATTACCAACAAGCAAGGTTTGATTTTTACCTTTGGCGCCACCTAATAAGGTTTGCTCATTATGGGTGGCAACGGCCTGCCAACTGATGCCTGCATCGTTGGAGTGATAAACA
>JAYRHO010000347.1:0-1978 GCA_041907245.1 Saccharospirillaceae bacterium | reverse complement strand
CTTTGTTGGTGCCCACCAAAACCTCAACCAAATACAAGGCAAAGGCCATGGCGGTGGCGGGTCCACGGCTGGTAATGATATTGCCATCGTGCACGACATTGTCGCGCACAAGCTCTACCCCAGCTTGCTGCAAGGCGTCTTCAAAACCTGGGTACACCGCCGCTCTGCGCCCCTCTAGCAAGCCGTGTTTGGCCAGCACCACCGCACAAATAGCAGCGACCACTTCACCTCGGGCATTTTGCTCTTCCAGCATGGACACCAAGGCTCCGCTTGCGGCGAAATGCTCAGCCCCAGGCATACCGCCTGGCAGCACGATGGCATCGAAATCTTGAGCCAAAACATCGGCAAGCAGGGCGTCGGCACGCAAGGCCGTACCGTGCGCACAGGTGATTTGGCGCTGCGGCATGACCGACACCAAAGTGACCTCCACACCACCACGGCGTAGCACATCAACCAAAGTCACAACCTCAACATCTTCGCTGCCATCGGCAACGGCTACCAGTGCGGTTGGGTTCATAGCGTCCTCTCTTTAGGGATATTAAAAAGTTGCCGCGATTATGCTAAAAATGGCCGCGCAAACCAAGACACACTTTAAAACAGGATAAATCCATGCAAAAGACACAGCCCATACCGCCACGATTTTTTCGTGCTTTTTCCCATAATTTTTTGGGGGAAGCGCCCACTTGGTACAAACAAACCATTATCGCGTTTCTGCTTCTCAACCCCTTAGTTCTGTGGGTAGCAGGCCCTGTGGCCGCGGGCTGGCTGTTGATCGCCGAGTTTATTTTTACTCTGGCCATGGCGCTGCAATGCTATCCGCTGCTGCCTGGTGGTTTGCTTGCCATCGAGGCCATGCTGCTTGGCATGACCTCGCCCGAATCGCTTTACCACGAGGTGGAACAGAACCTACCCGTGATCCTGCTGCTGATGTTTATGGTGGCAGGTATTTACTTTATGAAAAGCCTGCTGCTGGTGACCTTCACCCAAATTCTGGTCAAAATTCGCTCTAAATACGCTCTGGCTTTGCTGTTCTGTATGACTTCAGCATTTTTATCGGCTTTTTTAGATGCGTTAACGGTAACAGCCGTAGTAATCAGTGTGGCCGTTGGTTTTTATTCGGTGTATCACCGCGTCGCCTCTGGCCAGGATTTTCACAATGAAGATCACGACTACAGCGACGACAGCCAAGTACGCACCGAAAACAAAGCCGACTTAGAAACTTTCCGTCAGTTTTTACGCGGCCTGCTGATGCACGCCGCCATTGGTACGGCATTAGGTGGTGTTACCACTATGGTGGGCGAACCACAGAACCTCTTGATTGCCAAAATTGCAGGCTGGGATTTTGCCACCTTTTTTAAACTGATGGCTCCCGTTTCCATGCCCGTGCTGGCCGCAGGCTTAATCACCTGTTTGCTGCTAGAAAAACTGCAATGGTTTGGCTACGGCACTGTACTGCCACAATCGGTATTAAAAGTACTGCAAGACTTCGCCGCCGAAGAAAAAAACAATCGCTCTACGCAGGATTCCGCCGCCTTAATTATCCAAGCCATTGCCGCTTTCGTGCTTATTCTAGGACTGGCCTTTCACATTGCCGAAGTGGGCTTGATTGGCTTGATGGTTATTATTTTGGTGGCGGCACTCAACGGTGTGACTGACGAAGGTGAAATTGGCAAATCCTTTGAAGACGGCCTGCCCTTTACCGCTTTGCTTGCGGTTTTCTTTGCCATAGTCGCAGTGATTCACGACCAAGCGTTATTTAAGCCCATCATTGACTGGGTGCTGCATCTGCCCCAAGAAAGCCAAACGGGTATGTTTTACATTGCCAACGGTTTGCTGTCTTCCATCAGCGATAACGTCTTTGTGGCCACGGTTTACATCAGCGAAGTCAAAGCCGCCTTCGCCGAATCTGCGGTCGAACTCGCCGATCATCTCAAGGCAGAAGCGATTGTCGTCTTCACGCGCCGCGGCCTCACCGCCG
>JAYRHO010000346.1:0-4812 GCA_041907245.1 Saccharospirillaceae bacterium | reverse complement strand
CTTTCCTTTTTCACCCGTACCCTCAGGCAAAAAAAGCTCCACGCTCATGTATTTACCCAGCAACTCAGAGAAATCAATATCTGGGTCTTCTGAATGCAGATCTAAAGTGAATTTGGGCACTTGTGATAGATATTCGCTAATGGCTTCTTCGCTGTCGAGAATAGTGGCCAGATCGAATTCAGTTAAATGTTGCATATCACACCTCTTTAGCTAATTTTTGAGCTTTCTTGATATCGGCTTGTTGCGTGGGCTTGTCGCCACCCGCTAGCAGCACAATGACCACTTCCCCGCGCATGGTGAAGTACACCCGATAGCCTGCCCCAACATCAATACGCAAATCGGAAACACCTTCTCCAATAGATTTAACATCACCAAGATTACCTGCTTTTGCATGATCAATACGTCTAGCAATAGCGACTTTTGCGCGAATATCACGCAAAGACTGGTGCTATTTCGAGAAAGCTTGTGTCTGCTGGATTAGATAGTTCATTGTGTGATAGTATCTGATTGGATACTTCGTGCAATTGGCCTAATTGATCATCAATGCAGGATGGTTCGAGCCGACAACTAAGTCGGCTGAGTAATACATTAGGCTGTTATTTGAGAAGTCCGACAATCATAGACCACGTGTCGTAGCACAGGGGCTAATCCGCATAGGTTTCGCATCTGCGCGGAATGACGGAGTGCAGTGTCATGCTGCGCTAAATGCGTCGTCATCCTGCGCGAAGTCGCAGGATCCACCAAGGACGCAGGATCTACAGGGGTGCAATGGATTCCGCGACTGCGCGCGGAATGACAGAAGTGGTGTGGATTCTGCGACTTCGTTTCACTTCGCGCAGAATGACGGTGTGGTGCGCGGAATGACGGAAGTGTGCCGTCATGCTGCGCGAAGTCGCAGCATCCATCGGCGGTGGATCCTGCAACTACGCGCGGAATGACGGTGTGGGTCGCCCAGCCCCCAACGCCCTACAGCACTTTCGCGTCGAATGTGAGGGTAGCGAAATAGTCATCCAAGGTTTCGGCGCGGCGGATAAGTTCGACTTGGCCGTTAGCGCGCAGTAGTAGTTCTTGTGGGCGCAGTTTGCCGTTGTAGTTAAAACCCATGGCGATGCCGTGTGCGCCGGTGTCTTGAATCATCAATAAATCACCGTCTTTTATAGCGGGAAGTGTGCGTTGTACGGCGAATTTGTCGTTGTTTTCGCACAGTGAGCCGACCACATCCACCACTTCCGTGCCTTGGCTGGCGTCTTTGCCCAGCACTTCAATATGGTGGTATGCGCCGTACATGCCAGGGCGCATCAGGGAGGACATGCAGGCATCGACGCCTATGTAAGTGCGGTAAATGTCTTTGCGGTTGATGGCGCGAGTGACCAGCACACCGTGTGGGCCGGTGATGTAGCGGCCACTTTCCATAAAGAGCTTGGGTGCGTAGCCCTGTTTGGCCTGAAACTCAGCGACCAACTTAGTGCTTTCTGCGCCGAGTTTTTCGACATCAAAGTGGTTGTCTTCGGGGCGATATGGGATGCCTAAGCCGCCACCCATATTGATGAAATCAAACTGGATATTAAGCTCTGCGCCGACCCATTCAATCAGCTCCAGCAGCATGGCGACGGTTTGAATCACATAGCTGCAATCGCGCTCGTTGGAGGCCAGCATGGTGTGCAGGCCAAAGCGTTTGGCGCCACGCGCTTTGGCGCGGCGGAAGGCTTCGACAAGCTGGCTGTGCGCCACGCCGTATTTGGCTTCTTCGGGTGTGCCGATAATCACATTGCCGCTGCGCGCGGGGCCTGGGTTATAGCGAAAGCACACCAGTTCTGGGAACTCAGGGACTTTATCAATCAGGTTAATATCGTCCAGGTTCAGGATGCAGCCGCCTTCAGCTAAGGCCACGTCAAACTCTTCGGGTGAAGTGTTGTTGGAGGTGAACATGATGTCTTCGCCGCGCGCGCCAATTGAGCGCACCAGCTTAAGCTCGGCTAAGGAGCTGCAATCAAAACCAAAGCCCAATTTCTGCATGATTTTCAAAATGCTGGGGTTGGGCAAAGCCTTCACCGCGTAATACTCACGAAAGGCAGGCACTCCAGCAAAGGCTTTGGTTAAACGCTCGCCTGTGGCCTGTATGCCAGCCTCATCGTAAATATGAAAAGGCGTGCCGAAATGCTCGGCCACAGCAGGAAGTTTGGCGGTTAAGCGCTGACGAAAATCGGCAGACATCGGCATGGTTTTTGTTCCTTGGTTAAAAATAAGTTTTGGCGAGGCGCAGGGCGCTGGGAGCTGAGCGCATCAAGTTTCAGTGGCTGCTTATAGATTCCGCGTCTACGCGCGGAATGACGGCTTTCAGGTCGGGCGCTTGGGCTGAGCGCTGATTCGAACGCGCCTTGCGCTTAGCCCTCAGCCCTCAGCCCCCAGCCCCTAGCCCCTAGCCCCTAGCCCCTAGCCCCTAGCCCCTAGCCTGAATTAAGCCAGCGCCAGTGCGTCTTCGATGCGTTTCATGGCAGCGACGACTTGGGCGTAGCTGTTGAAGGCGCTGATGCGGATATAGTGCGAGCCGCAACGGCCAAAGCCTGCGCCTGGGGTGCAGACTACGCCCGCTTCGTTGAGCAGGAAGTCGAAGAACTCCCACGCATCGCGTTTTACGTCTACCCAGATGTAGGGCGAGTTGTCGCCGCCAACGCAGTGCAGGCCAAGGCGTTCCAGGGTTTTACGAATGTAGGCGGCGTTGTGCAGGTAGTAGTGAATTAGCTCTTTCACTTGCTTTTGGCCTTCTAGGCTGTACACCGCTTCGGCAGCGCGCTGCACGGGGTAGGATACGCCGTTGAATTTGGTGGTGTGGCGGCGCGTCCACAGGTCGCGCACGGATACCGCTTCGCCGCTGGCGGTGTAGGCTTTTAAGGCCTTGGGCACGACTGTGTAGGCACAGCGCACGCCGGTGAAACCTGCGGTTTTGGAGTAGCTGCGAAACTCGATAGCGACTTCTTGCGCACCTTCGATCTCATAGATACTGCGTGGAATGGCTGGGTCTTGGATAAAGGCTTCATAGGCGGCATCGAACAGGATGATGGCTTTGTTTTCGCGGGCGTAGTTTACCCACTGCGTGAGCTGTTCGCGGCTGGCGCAAGCGCCTGTGGGGTTGTTGGGGAAGCACAGATAAATCAAGTCCACTGGCTCTTTGGGCAGCGCAGGCACATAGCCGTTTTCGGCGGTGGACTCTAAATAAGTGATGCCTGCGTAGCGGCCTTCAACGCTTGCACCTGTGCGGCCTGCCATGACGTTGGTATCGACATAAACAGGGTACACGGGGTCGGGAATGGCTAAGCGCACGTCATCGGCAAAGAGCTCTTGGATATTGCCGACATCGCATTTGGAGCCGTCGCTGACGAAAATCTCATCGGCTTCAATGGCCGCGCCACGAACTTGGAAATCGTGCTTGGCAATGGCTTCGCGCAGAAAATCGTAGCCTTGCTCTGGGCCATAGCCACGAAAGGTGGCGGTGGTGGTCAGCTCCTCCACGGCTTTGTGCATGGCCTTGATGCAGGCATCGGGTAGCGGCTGAGTGACATCACCGATACCTAAACGGATGATCTCGGTCTTCGGATTCGCTTCCTGAAATGCCTTCACCCGCTTGGCAATCGTGGCGAACAGATAGCTGGCTTGCAGTTTTTGGTAATGCTCGTTGATTTTAATCATAAATGTCTCGTTTTTCGTTAAGCGTTTGGCGTTGAGGGTCTGGAGTCTGGAGCCGAGGGGCGAGCGCAAACCGTGCAGAGCCGAAGGTTCCAAGTCTGCTCATAGATTCCGCGTCTACGCGCGGAATGACGATATTGCAAAGCCCGACTCCAGACTCTCGGCTCTAGGCCCTCGGCTTCAAGCGCGTTACTGAGGCAGTCAGGGCAAGGCGGAATGGGAGAAAAAAAGCGCAGTTTACTCAGCGTAAATGAGCATTTTTTTCGACCATTTCAACACAGCCCTGGCAACGCAAGTAGCGCTTATCGCGGTAACTGCGTGCTGCCCATAAGAAACTCATCCACCGCACGCGCCGCTTGGCGGCCTTCGCGGATGGCCCAGACCACCAGCGATTGACCACGGCGCATGTCGCCAGCGGCGAAGACTTTGGGCACGTTGGTGGCGTAGCCGCCGTTGACTGCATCGCTGGCATCGGCATTACCACGGGCGTTTTTGTTCACGCTAAAGCTGTCCAATACGCTAGCCACTGGATTGGCAAAGCCCATCGCCAACAACACTAGGTCGGCTGGCCAAACCTGTTCGCTGCCAATAATTTCTTCAAACTTGCCGTTATGCAGTTCCACACGCACGGTTTTCAGGCCAGTGACCTTGCCGTTTTCGCCAATGAACTCTTTGGTGGCGATGGAGAATTCGCGTCCGCAGCCTTCTTTATGGCTAGAAGAAGTGCGCAGTTTGTAGGGCCAGTAGGGCCAAGTAAGCGGTTTGTTCTCGTGCTCTGGCGGAATGGGGTTCAGCTCGAATTGCACCACGGACACCGCGCCATGACGGTTAGACGTGCCCACGCAGTCTGAGCCAGTGTCACCGCCGCCAATCACAATCACTTGTTTGCCATCGGCGCGAATTTGCTCTGGCATAGCCACACCTGCATTGACGCGGTTTTGCTGCGGTAAAAATTCCATCGCAAAATGCACACCTTCTAAGTCGCGGCCTGGCACGGGTAAATCGCGAGACTGTTCTGAGCCGCCAGTCAGCAGCACCGCATCAAACTCGGCCAGCACGGAATCGGCGCTCACTTGAGAGGTGGCCCAGTTAGTGACTTTGCTGTCGGCAGGGAAATTGCCCACTAGG
>JAYRHO010000345.1:0-2542 GCA_041907245.1 Saccharospirillaceae bacterium | reverse complement strand
TTTTTACTGGACAGCCAATCGACAAGCTGCCCCATAAAACCAAAGAGCTGCACCTCAAGGATGGCCAGCAGCGCCGTCAGTATCGACATGGTCAAAAGTGGCAGCTCGACGCCACGCGTATAGTGGCGGCAAAACGCCCACAAGCCCTTGGGCGGTTCACTGGGGTGCTCAGGAGGAAAAGGGTTCACCCATAGTTCAAAAAGACGCAGCATAAGAGGCCAGATCGGGAAAAAATAGGACGCCAAGAATAACACAAAATAGGTACGGGCTTGATTCTGTTTCGGTTCTTACTGCGACCTTGGTCTAATGCAAAAATATTTATCGTTATAACAAGGAATTATTGCTGTACTTAAATCTGTAACAGCCTATCTTTGCGCACTTTCACTTCACGCTGACCGAGTAAGGAGGTAGCGAGCCCAATGGTTACTGACCCATTAGATTATTACGACCGCGACGCTTTTGAGCGCCTGAAAAAATTTGCCGACAGCCAAGAAGAAACGCCTTTCTTGGTGGTGGACAGCAAGACTTTTGCTCGCCAGCTCGATGAGCTGATGAACAGCTTTCCTTATGCCAAAACCTATTACGCCATTAAAGCCAACCCCATGCCTGAGCTGCTGGGTATCCTGCGTGACAAAGGCTGCTGCTTTGACGTGGCCTCTCGTTATGAGCTGGATAAAGTGCTTGCACAAGGCGTAACAGGCGATCGTATTAGCTATGGTAATACCATTAAAAAAGCCGCTGACATTCGTTACTTCCACGAAAAAGGCGTGACTTTGTTCGCAACCGACTCCGAAGCCGACCTGCGCAATATCGCTCAGGCTGCCCCTGGTGCGCGCGTGTTTGTGCGTATTTTGACCGAAGGTTCAGAAACCGCCGACTGGCCGCTGTCACGCAAATTCGGCTGCCAAACCGACATGGCGCTGGATCTGTGCATTTTGGCGCGTCAGCTGGGCTTAGTGCCTTACGGCATTTCGTTCCATGTGGGTTCACAGCAACGCGATATCGGTGCGTGGGACTCGGCCATTTCTAAAGTGAAAGTGATATTTGATCGCTTGCGCGAAGAAGACGGCATCGAGCTGAAAATGATCAACATGGGTGGCGGTTTCCCTGCCAACTACATCAGCCGTACCAACGACCTGAAAACCTACGCCGAAGAAATCACCCGCTTCTTAAAAGAAGACTTCGGTGACGAGCTGCCTGAAATCATCCTTGAGCCTGGCCGTTCTTTGGTGGCCAACGCGGGTATGCTGGTCAGCGAGATCGTCTTGATCAGCCGCAAAGACCGCACAGGCCTGCACCGCTGGATGTTCGTAGACGTGGGTAAGTTTGGTGGTTTGATCGAAACCATGGACGAATCCATCAAGTACCCACTTTATGTGGAGAAAAAAGGCGAAGACGAATCGGTGATTCTGGCAGGCCCCACCTGCGACAGCGCGGATATTTTGTACGAAAACTACAAGTACAAGCTGCCTTTGAACCTCGCTATGGGTGACCGTATTTACTGGTTCTCCACCGGTGCTTACACCACCACCTACAGTGCGATTGAATTTAACGGCTTCCCGCCGCTGAAATCTTTCTGTATCTAAATAAAAAAAAGCAGCTTCGGCTGCTTTTTTTTCGTTGGGCGTTGGGCGCTAAGCATCCAGCGCCTGCTCCAAATCCGCGATTAAATCCGCGACGTTTTCCAAGCCTACCGACAAGCGCAACATGCCGTCGCTGATGCCTTGGCGTGCGCGTTCCTCGGCACTGATCGAGTGATGGCTGGTGGCGACGGGCTGGCTAACGAGGCTTTCTACACCGCCTAAGCTGGTGGCAAGTAAAAAGACCTTTAAGTTATCAGCCACTTTTTCAGCCGCTGCGCGCCCCCCTTTAACCTCAATAGTGACCATGCCGCCAAAGCCGTGCATCTGGCGTTTGGCCAGTTCAAAGTCGGGGTTGTGCGGTAAGCCTGGGTAGAGCACGCGGCTGATTTTGGGGTGCTTATCCAGGGCGATGGCGAGGTTTAGGGCATTGGCGTTGTGCTCGCGCACGCGCAAAGGTAGGGTGCGCAAGCTGCGCGAGAGCAGTGCCGCCACCTCTGGGCTAATAATTTGGCCAAGGCTGGTGCGCCAAGCGGCAATGGGCTTGAGCAATTCGGCCCTCGCCATCACCGCTCCTGCGGTAATGTCGCTGTGGCCGCCTAGGTATTTGCTGGCGCTGTGCATCACGATATCCGCACCCAGCGTCAGCGGTTGCTGGTTGATGGGCGTGGCAAAGCTGTTGTCCACCGCCAAGAGTGCGCCTCGGTCGTGAGCCAGATCGGCCATGGCTTTTAAGTCAATCAGGCGCAAAGTGGGGTTGGCGGGGGTTTCACAGTAAAGCAGCATACCCGCTTTAATCAGGCTGGGTAGCTGGCCGAAGTCTTCGTAGCGCAGGTAGTGCACAGGAATGCCCAGCAGGGCGAGGTGTTTGTTCAGTAAGGTCTGAGTGCCGCCGTAAAGGTCGCCTAGGCACAGAATGCCTTGGCGGCCGTGTGCGAAAAGCGTGGCGGAAATCGCCGCCA
>JAYRHO010000344.1:0-6408 GCA_041907245.1 Saccharospirillaceae bacterium | reverse complement strand
GCTACATACTGCATTAAGACGGTTTTTTCGGGTAGCTCTTTAGCCACTTGTGCCTTGGTACGGCGCAAAATAAAGGGCGATATTTTTTGTGCTAGCTGCTGCTGAGCCCAAGCATCCTGCTCTTTTTCAATCGGATTGCGATAATAATCATTAAATAATTGTCGCCCAAACAGTAATCCTGGCAGAGCAAAATCCATTAAAGACCACAGCTCACCCAAATGATTTTCCAGTGGCGTGCCAGACAAACCAAGACGCATATCGGCGCTTAAACGACGCACCGCCAGCGAAGTTTTGGTCTGCGGATTTTTAATGGCTTGAGCCTCATCTAATACCAACACACTAAACGCATGGCGTTCATAATACTCGTTATCGAGCAGCAGTAAGTTATAACTGGTGACAAAAATATCGTGTTTATCCAGCTGCTTTAGTGCTTGGTGCCGATCTGTTCCATATAAAATTTGCACAGACAAGTCAGGCGTAAAACGTTGCGTCTCGCGTTGCCAATTTCCTAGTAAACTGGTCGGTGCTACCACCAGCACCGGCTTGTACAACTGCCCAGTTTCTTTTAAATGTGCGACTAAGCTTAATACCTGCAAGGTTTTACCCAAGCCCATGTCATCGGCCAAGATGCCGCCAAAGCCATATTCGTATAAAAATGCCAGCCAATTTAAACCCTGATGCTGATAATCGCATAATTGGGTGGTGAGCATATTGGGAAGAGAAACAGGCTGAATGCCATCAAAGTTTTTTAGGTTTTGTAAAATTTTCTGAGTAATGGGCGCATCGCGCTGATCCAATATATCCAGCTCACTGAGCTAGGCTAATTGAAAATTCGGTAGATGCAGCGGCTGGTTAAAGTTTTTCTGACCATGCAAACTCACCAGCAAACTCTGAATCTGTTGTAAGGGATGAGTATCGACAGCCAACCACCGATTATCATATTGAAAATACAGCTCATCAGGCATGCCCTTAGCAAACCACTGCGACAATACGTCTGCTGTATCCATCATCAGGCCGTCTTTGCTGGTAAGATTTAAGGAAAAATCGAACCAATTTTTATCGGAATCTTGTAGCTGAAAATCAAACACCAAGTGCTCAAACTCAAGCGCCGGTAGCGCACTCATATCCACCAGCCAACCTTGTTTTTCAAGTTTTGCCAAGTTTTCTTGAACAAAATGTAAGGTTTTTTGCAGACTCTCAGCAATCGTGGCGGCGTCGATCCCCCAGACCTTTTGATCGCCAAAATGGAGAAACTCAATGTCGTACGCCTCCAGCGACTTAGCCGTTAAAAACTCAGCCTGCAAATCACGCACAACTTTAAATTGCGTATTTTCATGTTGATAAAAGCGTATTGGCTCTGCATTTCGGTCGTAATCTGGTTCAACATCAAGGTCGCCGTATAAAAAACTTACTTCAAAAGCAGGCACATCACCCAACGCTGGTATGTGCAGCTTAATAGCCGTTAAAAACGGAGTGAATTGCGTAATTTCTTCAATGATTATTTCTTCAGGCAAGGCCAATTTCTCTGAAGTAAAGTACTGCCTTAAACCAACAGCCAGATCACCCATGGCTTCTGCTGGAATGCTGGGCATAGTTTGAAAATGCAAAATTTGCCTAGCGGTTAGCTCTGTACTGATTTCCCCTACTTCAGCCGTTTGCGTGTTCAAGTAATGCGGCGGCTCAACATTAATTATCAGCCAATTTTCACAGCCTTCTAAATCCAGCTCTAATTGCCAGCTATTTTCTTGCTGATACCAGTGCGTTTGTAAAGATAATGCTTTGCCTGCACATATCGGCTGGTTTTTTATAAAAACACCGTGAGGTTTCCAGTAAGGGCAAGAGCAATCACCCGTTACTCCATACTTGTCGTTATGAACAGACACCTCATAAACAGTACGACCAAAAACGGTGGCCTCTAACCACTGCTCTTCACCGATGACCTTAAAATCTGTGACACGCCCCTGCTGCTGGTATTTTATGCCTCGGTCAAGCGTTTTGTTGTCAAAAGCGCGTTTGATTGTTTCTAAGCTGTAGCTGGCCATAAGAGATGTATGCAACTGTGGGAAATAAAAGCGGCCAGCTTAGCAAAAAACAAGGCTGATGTGTGAATGGCCTACATCGATTTAGTTATTGCAGATCTTACTGACATCAAAACCTGCCCTAGAAGATTTTGACCTGGCCATTTTTCGGGATTCAACATTTCCTCTGAGTCCGATGCATAGCCTGCTCCCCACACTAAATCATAGGGCGATGCTTCAACAATTATCTTTTGGTCAGTATTAATCAGCCTTTGAGCCAAATCTTCATGCTGAATAAACTTTAGATAGTTTCCATACCAAACAATACCAAATTTATTCTGGTCCCAAATTTTAGAATCAAAACCACTTATTTTACGCCCAAGCTCTTGCTGATTGGATGGCTCAACTTCTAACATTATTTTTTCAGCCATAATCCTATCCCCAAATAGCATTTCCCTCTTGTGCATCATGTATTGTTCGCAGCAGTTGTATTTGAGGCCCTCTGGATCTGTCATATCTCTTTTGGTCCACTGGCCAAATTGATGTTTCCAGAAAAAGTAAAATTCTTCAGTTTCTCTCATGTAATTGTTTCTATAGCCTAGATTTCTATTTCCGCGAAAGTTGGGGTTTTCCTTATTTATCTTCAAGACCATGCCATATCCGCAAAATAATAATGGTACTAGGGTGAATAGAATAGCGAACAATATATTTACCAAACACCATATCCCGAACCGTTTCAGGCAAAGGAGCTAGTTCAACAGGGGTGCCTAGTTTGGGGAAATCGGTAAGCAATTCAATTTTACTAACTAACTCCGCAGCAATTCGAGCGGCTACTGATGGGTTATGAACAGCGATAAACTCCCTAAGCCGCATTAAATCTTCAATGGCATCGTCCGTGTAAACCAGTTTCACTTGTTCGACCTCGGTGCCGTTAGCTCTCTTTCGGTTCCCCAACTATTAAGCCAACTATGAACTTCACTTGCATCAACCACTTTGCCTTGAGTGGCAGATTCCATAGCTTTCAAAGTTTGGTTCCAACGCTCTTGTTCTAGTTGTTGTCTTTCTATGTATTCCGACAAAGCTTGGTTGATTACCCAACCTTTGCTTCGGTCAAGCCTGCTGGCAATGGCTTCTAAAGATTGTTCAATTTCTGCTTGTAAACGAACGGTAGTCACACTCATGTCTATCTCCTTGATACAGGATAACTACAATGTATTACATCATAGCTGATGTTTTGAGACAATAATCCGATAGCTGGAAAAACAGACTTGCATTTAAATACTACCGATACAGACAATGCCCTAGATTACCAACTAGTCCTTGATGTAAAAGAATTTTTTAGGCTTTCGAAAACACAAACTACTCAAATCTATGACGAGGTTTTGAGTTCGGTGAACGGGTGGCAAGCCGTTGCAAAAAAGTTAGGACGCAGTCGTTCAGAACAAGCGATAAAGGCGGAAGCGTTTAATGTTTGAGCAAGTACAGAATCCAGTATGCTTGGTTTATTTGTTTTTGTTCTATGGATAACGTTCAGGTTCAGCGGCGCCGCGCAGCGCCGTCCGCTGGAACCGCTTGTTGGGCGTCAGATTGTTACTTCGACTGAACATCAATGCCATGGTGCTGCCTTGGAGCCTTGCAATCACCTCGATGGACGCCATCGAGAAAGGAGCCAATGATCTGCGTAGTCAGCGCCTCGGTTCGACGCGACATGCCGTTTCCGGCAAAGTTCATGTGCGTCGCCCCGTCAATGACCCCCAGCCACTTACAACCGGCAGGCATGTTCATATACGGCTCGGTACGCGTCTCCCAAGAGGCACCACCAAGTTCATCGTCACGAGTCCCCGTGAGTGACAGCACAGGATGCTTGATGTCTGTCCAAGCATTCTGAGGGAATATTGATCCAGTCCCTTGGGGCGACAAGACAATGTATGCGTCAAATGCATCTGTGCCCTTCATGCCAAGTGAGTTCCGAGCGCCCGCCTCCATCATGGTGGTTGCTGCACCCATGGAGTGGCCAATCAATATTGATTCGGTTGCGTGGCACTTGGTCGCTGCCCATTGTTTTGCAGCGGCAATGTCCATAAATCTTCCGCGATAGGCGTTTGAATCCGTTATCAATTCCGACAGCCCCTCGCGTAGGCCATTAGCGCGCATGTGTTCGCGCAAAGCGCGGCGGCCGCTTTCCTGATGACCGACAACAACGGCAAAGTATCCGAGGGAGGACATGGCTTCGCCGAGGTACTGGTATCCCTTTTCGGAGCCACCGGCACCAGGTGAGATTACGGCAACACCACGACAGGCTGCACCCTTGTACAAGTACGCGGTAACGGGCACCACCTTCTGATCTTGCCTTGAGAGCGATACGGCTTCTTGAGCGGCTACTCCCCCTGCAAGCAAAAGAAGAAGCGTGCCGACTGAATAAAAGCGAGAGATATTGCTCATTGGAGAGATCCTTTTCGGGCACGTTCTGACGCCCAACGTTAAGCACAACGGCAGTTTGTAAGTTGCGCATTGTGGAATACTTTTGCGCAGCAAAACCACAAAGCCGCGACTTACAAACTGTCCAGCGCACGAAGTGCGCGAGTTGCAGCACTTTGTTAGGCTTTGACTTTAAAAAAACAAAAACACGTTTTTCACTAAAGTTTATAATTTCTAGCAGGCATAAAATAAGCTTTGAGTTTTTCAAATGCCTCATTTGTACCAGATATAAAGCCATTACTATACTTCTTTCCGTTAAGCTCTAATGCACTTGAGTCGATTAATATTTTCTTGCCGTCAAAAAGGATAACTGCGAGCAGCTTTGGAGAGCCATTGCCCCCAGCCAACCTAACCTCAGTAATTTGACTCAATGAGTATGTTTTAACTTCATGGATAAATCCATGATCAGTAATTTCTACCAGCGGCTTCCGAAAAAACCCTAAGTGAATCTTGCGATAAATATCAGTCATGCGTTCAATAGCCTAACGCCCGGCTTTGGGGCAGACTTGTAGCCACGCAGTGGCGGAAAGGCCGTCCCAGCCCCGAAGGGGCGATAACAGCCGATTGTTATGTGATTTACAGAGGGCGCTAAACACCTGACTTTACCATATCTCTGATCTTTAACGCTTTTTCAAAGTGATTCAATTTGTGAGTCTCAATCCACCACCGGGCTGCTTCCATGAGAACATCTTGCTGATCGTTTCTATTTTTGAAGAATGCGTAAAACGATACCCCTACACCAGAGCCTTTCTGCTCTATTTTTTGCTCGCATACTTCGACAATTTTTTCTCTTAACTCTTTCCGCAAAGCAAGATTCCTATGCTGATTTAATCACATAACGCTCGCATTTGCGGCTGTTATATTTGTCGGTTACTTGATTCAACTGGATCTCCGATGCAGCATATATTTGTTCATATGAAAAATAGACAATAGCATCGTTAAATTCGCCGACCTCAGCCTCACTTAGCACCTTGCTATGCACTCCTTGAAGTTCACGCTTCTTTGTTAATAGCAACGCTTTTCTCGGTGACAAAGGATAATAAAACTCTAAATGATCATGTTCTGTTACTTCATTGCCAAAGGCTGCATATGTATTAATGATTGGTTGATCACCAGTTAAAAACGATATCTCTGTTGGGTTTTCCAGAATGACAGCATTCCACAATGCTCGTTCAACATAAAGACTCCAGCCAAGATTGGTTGAAAAGATATGGCTTAACACATTCCATGCTTTATCTGTATCCAGAAGGCGTAGCTCAGAAACAGCTTTTTTAACATTTTCCTTAATGTTTTTTGTTCTGAAATATTGAACGCAAAGATAATGAATGAAATCAACGGCGGTATCTTCATCAATTAAATAATTAGTGTTACTAATCAACATACCGTCTAAAAATCCAATTGCACGAGATTCAATTTTTGAGTGAATATCCTCACCTAAATTTATAATTTGCCTTTCTATTCCAAGCTCAAAATCAGAATCACTTAGACCCAAATCATTCACTAACCCACGAATCTTAAAGACAGTGGTGAATAGTTCAATCCACCCATGGTTTAGCTTTCTCAGCATTTCTGATTGATTTGCATCTATAAGTAGTTTTAAAACCTCAATCTCCTGGATCGTCAGATCTTTCAGTCGATAAAAATCACGCTCTTGCCCGATATTCATTAAGTTGCTAGTGAATACCTTCTTGCCCCTAGAGCACCATATTTGCTCGTTGTCTGACCATGCTCGCAAATAATGCCTCCAGATGTAATGGTGCCTTCTTTTTTTCATGCGGACGCACTCAAGAAAATATAACGCCCGCGTAATAGGCGCGAGCTTGCGAGCGTCCTAATTGACGCGCTTGTTAAGTTTTTGACGTTCAATCTCAGCACAGAATTCGTTAAGACCTGCCATTAAGGTATTTGACAT
>JAYRHO010000343.1:0-2009 GCA_041907245.1 Saccharospirillaceae bacterium | reverse complement strand
TGCGCGCGTCATGGGGCATATGCTCAATGCCGCCTTTATCGACAGCCTAGAGGCCGATGTCGAACGCCTGCGCCGTATTAACCGCACCTTGGATCGCATCCCTGAATCGGTACAACGCAAAGAGAAAATGGAGCTGAAAAAAATTCAAATTTTAGACATTGCCCCCAGCATGTCGCTGGATGCACTGGCAGGCCAGCACGCCGAAGAAATGCCCAAAGCGCTCAAACTGGCTTTAGGTGGCAGTGGCAATGCCAGCCATTCAGGCTCTGGCTTACTGAGCTATTTGCTCTTTAGCAAAGGCTATTGCCGTGCGCTCATTGAACTGGGCTACCACGACGCCATTACCCGCAGCGATGAGCTGCTGGAGTTTTTTCGCCAAGAAACCGAAGTAACGCAAGAACAAAGCTCCCTCGCCTCCAACGAATAAAACCCCTCGCCTTCGCCTCTTACGCCTTTGTTTAGCCGCTTTGGCTGTGCGGCTACCTTTGCCGCCTGCCACCCTTGCCGCAATAACGCTTGCTGTGCCTTGCAGTGGGTATCACCTTCCGAAACACACCTTAAATACATCCCTGAAAGATAAGGCGCAGCAAGCGCTTTTACGCGTGTCGAATGTAGTAGCAGTGATGGATATTTTGCCTACGCGCGAAATCCACCGGGATGGATTTTGCGGTGCGGTCTTCAATAGCAAAATCCTTAAGTGCGTCTTCATCCAAAGTAAAATTACGCAAATTATTGGAGAAAATAAGCACGCCATTTTTCTTTAATAAGCGCATGGCCTGCTGAATAAGCTCGACATGGTCGCGCTGAATATCCAGCACGCCTTCCATGCGCTTGGAATTGGAAACAGTGGGCGGATCCATAAAAATCACATCGTAGCTGGTGCTCGCATCTTTGAGCCAGACCACACAGTCTTCTTGCAAAAATTGATGCTCGTCCAAAGTTAAATGATTTAAACGAAAATTATCTCGTGCCCAATTTAAATAAGTACGCGACATATCCACGCTGGTGCATTTTGCCCCTGCGGCAGCGGCATGAACACTGGCCGTACCCGTGTAGCAAAACAAATTCAAAAAGCGCTTATTGGCTGCCAGTTTGGCTATTTCTAAACGTGTTGGTCTGTGGTCTAAAAATAAACCCGTATCCAAATAATCGGCCAGGTTCACATAAAGTTTTACCGCGCCTTCCTGCACCGTTAAATAATCTTGTTCGCTGTCTTGCTTCTCGTATTGTTTTTTACCGCTTTGACGCTCGCGGCGTTTTAAAACAATGCGCTCAGACGAAATGCCCGTTACCTCGGGCAAAACCGCCAACACATCGAGCAAACGCCGCTCGGCTTTATGCTCGTCAATGGTTTTCGGTGGCACATATTCCTGCACATGTAGCCAGTCTTCGTATTGGTCGATGGCGACGGCGTATTCGGGTAAATCGGCGTCGTACAGACGATAGCAGGACACGCCTTCACGCTGCGCCCATTTGCGTAATTGCTTTAGGTTTTTACTTAAACGATTGGCAAAGGCTTCCACCGGACCACGAATTTTCGAGCCTTGCGGCATCGTAGAACGCTCATCGGCTGCACCAAAAACCAACAGTTTCGTGGCAATCTGCCCGTTCATAAAATTGTATTGTTTCACTAATGGGCGACGCACGCTTTTGGCTAAATCCAAATTACCCGTAAAAAGCGCCAAGGGCCAATCGGGTAATTTCATCGCGGCATCGTGCAGCTCTTGATAAAGCGGAGCCAACTGCGGCAGCTCGCTCAAACGCTCGCCATAAGGCGGGTTGCAAATCATCAGGCCGCCCTGCTCCATCACCTCTTGGCTTACGCGCAAATCTTTGACATCGCGGCGTTCAAAATGAAAGTGCCCCGCCAAAGCCGAGCGCGACAAGTTATTTTTGGCGGCATGCAGCTGATCGGCGTCGATATCAAAACCGTAAAAACGGCTTTTCAGGTTTTTTAAGCCTTGAGTGCGGCGCTCGCGCGCGGCCTCCACTTCGTCAAGCCACACAGG
>JAYRHO010000342.1:0-4996 GCA_041907245.1 Saccharospirillaceae bacterium | reverse complement strand
GACCCCGACGACAGCAGCAACGTGATATTGGAAGTGCGTGCAGGCACGGGCGGCGACGAAGCCGCCATCTTTGCAGGCGACCTGTTCCGCATGTACAGCCGTTTTGCCGAAATCCAAGGCTGGCAGCTGGAAATGCTCAGTTGCAGCGACGGCGAACACGGCGGCTTTAAGGAAGTCATCAGCCGCATTTCAGGCACAGACGTGTATTCACGCCTGAAGTTTGAATCGGGCGCGCACCGCGTACAGCGCGTGCCTGCCACCGAAAGCCAAGGGCGCATTCACACCTCGGCCTGCACCGTGGCGGTGATGCCTGAGTTTGAAGGCGATGCCGAAGTGGAAATCAACAAAAGTGACTTGCGCATCGACACCTTCCGCTCCTCGGGCGCAGGTGGCCAGCACGTCAACAAAACCGACTCCGCCATTCGTATTACCCACTTGCCCACTGGCATGGTGGTGGAATGCCAAGACGAGCGTTCGCAGCACAAAAACCGCGCGCGCGCTATGTCGGTCTTGGCCACGCGCCTGCGTGATGCCCAGCGTCAAGCTCAGCAAGCCGAACAGGCCGCTACGCGCAAAAGCTTGGTCGGCTCAGGCGATCGCTCCGAGCGCATCCGCACCTACAACTACCCGCAAGGCCGTATCACCGACCACCGCATCAACCTCACCATCTACAAACTTGACGAGTTTATGAACGGTGAAATCAGCAGCATCATCGAGCCGCTGATTCGTGAGCATCAGGCCAACCTCTTGGCTGAAATGGCTGGCGCCAACTAACGCCGCATGAGCCGCATTCAGGACTGGCAAGCGCAAGCGCTAACGCGCCTGCTGCAAGCGGGCAGCGACAGCGCACGTTTGGATGCCGAGCTGCTGCTTGGCCGCGTGCTCAACAAAAACCGCGCTTGGCTCTTTGCCTTCGCCGACCAGCCCCTTTCCAGCGCACAAGAAGCCGAACTGAACGCTTTGCTTGCGCGCCGTGAGCGCGGCGAGCCGATGGCGCACATTCTGGGCGAACGTGAGTTTTGGTCGCTCAAGCTTCAGGTCAACCCTTCTACGCTGATTCCCAGAGCCGACACCGAAACCTTGGTGGAATGGGCGCTGGAGCTGCCGTTGCCCGCCTGCGCGCACGTGCTGGATTTGGGCACAGGCACAGGCGCTATCGCCTTGGCTTTGGTTAGTGAACAGCCGTCTTGGCAAGTGCAGGGCGTGGATTTCAGTCCCGAGGCCGTGGCGCTGGCCCAAAGCAACGCCGAAGCTCTGCATTTAAACGCCCGCTTTTATCAATCCAATTGGTTTGCCAAGGTGTTTGGGCGCTTTGATTTGATTGTTGCCAACCCGCCTTACATCGATGCCCAAGACCCGCACCTCGCCCAAGGCGACCTGCGTTTTGAACCGCACAGCGCGCTGGTGGCAGAGCAGCAAGGGCTGGCCGATTTAGCACAGATCATCGACGCCGCCCCGCAGTTTCTGCGCGACCACGGCTGGCTGCTACTGGAACACGGCTACCAACAAGCCCAAGCCGTACAAGCCCTGCTGCACGCACGCGGCTTCAGCCACATCACCACCCGCCAAGACCTAGGCGACCAACCGCGCATCACAGGCGGCCAATGGCGCAACCAAAACCTGGCGTGACTACCTCTCCGTCATCCTGCGCGTGTCATCCTGCGCGTGTCATCCTGCGCGTGTCATCCTGCGCGTGTCATCCTGCGCGAAGTCGCAGGATCTACAGGGGGAGCATCATGGATTCCGCGTCCTGCAACTGCGTGCAGGATGACGCGTGCGTTAGGCTGCGATAACCCTCTAGCGGTGTCTTTAGACTAAAGAGGTAGGTGCTTTTTTATGTCTTGCAAATGATAGTTATTATCATTAATCTGCGCACCAAACTTCCCTAGCCAGCCCGAGTTTTCTCTAGCCAGCCGATTTCCTTTCTTTCAGGATTGCTATGAAAATCTCGGCATCGATTTTGGCCGCTAGCCTAGGCTGGGCGGCGTCATCTTGGGCAGCGGCGACTGGCACCACGTTGGATACCGTAACGGTCGCGGGCACGCGCACCGAAATGACCTTAAAGGACAACCCCGCCTCAGTCAGCGTGCTGGAGCGCAAACAGATCGAGCAAAAAGGCGCAGACAGCATCGCCGAGCTCTTGCGTGATATCCCTGGGGTGATGGTGGCGGATTCGTCTGCGGCGGGCATGAAGCGCATTCGTATGCGTGGCGAATCCTCTCGGCGCGTGACCATTTTGGTCGATGGCCAAGAAATCACCGATCACAGTACCTTTGGCACGCCTATTTTGATCAACCCCGCCAATGTCGAGCGCATCGAAGTGGTGCGCGGGCCAGCCTCGGTGCTTTATGGTGCCAAAGCCATAGGCGGGGTGCTCAATATCGTTACCCGCCAAGGCAGTGAGCGGGCGGTCGAGCTGGAGCTGGGCAGCACTTGGGACTCCAGCGCCAATGGTCGCCAAGGCTATGCGGCGGTCAGTGGCCGCGTGGAGCGCTTTGATTATCGCCTAGCACTAAGCGGCGAGGACTTCCAAGACCGCACCGTAGCTCAAGGCCCCTACAGCCCAAGCGATAAACTGGACGGCACGTCTTTTGATAACACCGACATCAATCTGCATTTGGGCTACCAGCTGGGCGAAGCGAAAAACCACAAGCTCAGTGTTAAAGCCAATCAATATCGGCTGAGCACCGACAGCTGGACCGATCCCGCGACCCTAACCGACCCCATCAAAGAGTTTTCCATCCAGCTGCCCAAGCGCGACCTCAATAAATACGGCCTGTATTACGACGGCAAGCCCAGTGCAGGCCCCATCAAACGCATTCAGGCCGACGTCTTTTATCAATGGGTGGATCGGGATTTTTCCAACCATGTGAAGGTGGATCCTGGCGTGATTGTGGTGGAGGTAGACTCTACGTCCATCGACCGCAATATCAACTACGGCGGCAGTGCGCAGCTGGATTTTAACCTGCCGCAAAACCACGAGCTGATTGCAGGCATGCAGTACCTGATGGACGACCTCGACACGCACAAAAGCACCACGCAGCAGGTCAACGGCTTTTTCGACCCGCAAGGCTCAGGCCAGCGCAATAGCCGTGTGAATATGCAAACGCTGTCGCTGTTCTCTCAGTATGTGTGGCACCTGCACGAAGACTGGATGCTCAGTGCAGGGGCGCGCCTTTATGCGGTGCAAACCGATATGCTCAGCACCAGCTTGCCCAGCAGCGCGCACGATAAACGCAGTAACAACAGCCAAGCGGTGAAGTCTTTGGGCGTGACTTACTCTGGGCTTGCTTACACCAGCTTGCGGGCGCTGTATTCGCAGGGCTATATCATGCCGACCTTGCTGCAAATGTACACCGACACCAGCGCAGGGCGCGGTGTTACTACGTACGGCAACCCTGAATTGCGCCCTGAAACCTCACAAAACTTTGAGCTGGGCGCGCGTACCGCGCACCTAGGCTGGCTGCTCGATGCCGCCGCTTTTTATACAACAGCCCGCGACTACATCAGCAGCAGCCCCTGCAACCCCGTGAACCTGTGCCCAAGCGGCGCGAAAAATTCGGAGTTTATCAACATCAACGCCGACAGCGCGCAAAGCTATGGGCTGGAGTTTCAGCTGGAATACAACCTTGAGCCGCTGCTCGTTACGCCGTATTTGTCGGGCACTTGGATGCGCCGCGAGCTGACGCAAGGCAGTTTCTCCACCTACCACACCAACACCCCGCGTTACCTTGGCAAGGCAGGGCTGCGCTATGAGCATTTTTTCACAAGCAGCGAAGCCTGGCTGGACGTCTTTGTGCGCAGCGCCAGCGAATCCAGCTACCAAGCCAACGCAGCCAGTGCGGTCAGCCGCCTCGCAGGCTACAGCACTTGGCATCTGTCCCTAGGTGGAAGCTTGGGTGCAAACAGCCAATACCAATGGAACCTGCACCTCAATAACCTGCTCGATAAAAGCTATCGCTCCAGCCCCGAAGAGTTGCCTGGGGCAGGGCGCAGTGCCGTGCTGGGGGTACACGCCAAGTTCTAAATGCACTCGCGTTTTTGGTGTAATTTTGGTTAAAAAATCAGCACAGTTTTTATCTCGCAAAAGGCAAGCACAGCTTGCCTTTTTCTTTTTTCAAGCGGCCGCCAAAAACTCCTTGCGGGCGCTTTTTATTCGTTTAGAATCGCGCATTCAAAATTTGAACTGGCAAGGTCGCTACATAGGTATTTACAGCCTAGGGCGGTAGCGTGCCAAAAGTTCGCGCAGCGGATGTTCCTTTTTTTCCCGTTTATGTCTGAAATCGACCTTCGTATTTTGCGCTTGGCTCCTAGTGCAGAAAGCCAAACGGCTTTGGCCGATGAGCTGGGTTTTAGCATTGGCAAAACCCATTACGTTCTAAAAAACCTGATGGAAAAAGGCCTAATCAAAGCCGAACGCTTCAAACGCAGCGACAACAAGCTGGGCTACCGCTACGTGCTGACGCCTTCAGGCCTGGCCGAACGTATTCGTCTGACTGAAGCATTTATCGAGCGCAAAAAACAAGAATACGAAGCGCTGCAAGAAGAGCTGCAACAGATAAAATCGCTATAAGGCAATATTTATGAAAATCCTAGTCACAGGCGGCGCGGGCTTTATTGGCTCGGCCGTTGTTCGCCACATTATTCAAAACACCCAAGACAGCGTGGTGAATCTGGATAAGCTCACCTACGCAGGCAACTTGGAAAACCTTGCTGAAGTCAGCCACAGCGAACGCTACGCCTTTGAACAGGTGGATATTTGCAACCGCGCCGAACTCGACCGCGTATTTGCCAAGCACCAACCCGATGCCGTGATGCACCTCGCTGCCGAAAGTCATGTTGACCGCTCCATCGACGGCCCTGCTGCGTTTATCGAAACCAACATCATCGGCACTTATACGCTGTTAGAGGCCGCTCGCGCCTACTGGAATCAGCTAGAAGGTGAGAAAAAACACGCCTTCCGTTTTCACCACATCAGCACTGATGAAGTTTACGG
>JAYRHO010000341.1:0-2069 GCA_041907245.1 Saccharospirillaceae bacterium | reverse complement strand
TGACTTGGGGGCTGCGTGAAGAAACCCTCATTTGCCATGGATGGCAAATGGGAGCCTACAAGGATGTATTCACGGCGTGTTTCTGATGCAGCCCCAAGACAGTAAAGCAAGCAAAATTAGCCAAGTGCCGACCGTATTCCGAGGCGATTAGGCAAATAAAGAGAGACAGAATTGGAAAGGAGCAAAGAAAATGACCGCGAATGTGTTTAACTACGACAAAACCGACTACGAGCGCCCGCAACTGCTGATGGGGCAAAAACAAGGCTTGTTTGATACGGTGAATAAGCACTACCCAGAAATCTGGAAACTCTACAAAGCGCAGAAATCGCTGGATTGGGACGAGAACGAGTTTGACTACGGCTCTTGCAATGCCGAGTTTAAAAGCTGCTCGAAATCCACCTACGACATGATGATTAAAACGCTGGCTTGGCAGTGGGAAGCCGACAGCGTAGCGAGCCGCGCCATTGCCCCCGTGCTTGCGCCCTTTATTACCAGCTCTGAGCTGTGGGCGGCCTGGCAGCGCATTAGCGATAACGAAGTGGTGCACGCTGCGACTTACTCTGAAATTGTGCGCAACAGCTTTGATAACCCTGCGGTCATCTTGAATGAAATTTTGGCGGTAGAGCAGGCGCATGCCCGTTTGCACCGTGTCGCCAAAGCCTTTGGCGAAGGCTACGAAGCCTCGCATCTTTATGCCGTAGGCCAGCTGCCCAATAACCAAGACACCTACAACAAAGTTTTTATGACCATAGTGGCGCTTTTGTGCATGGAGCGTATTCAGTTTATGGCCAGCTTCGCCGTCACTTTCGCCATTTGCGATACCGGCCTGTTCCAACCCATCGGCAAAGCCATTCAGAAAATCGCCCAAGACGAGCTGGAAATTCACGTCGAGCTAGATAAAGCAGTACTCGCTCATGAAATGACCACCGAGCGCGGTAAAGCCGCTTACGCTGCCTTAAAAGACGACATCAAAGCCCTGATTCGTGAAGTAGTGGACAGCGAGCTTGCTTGGATTGACTACCTCTTTAGCGAAGGCCGTGAGCTGGTGGGCATGAACGCCGACCGCCTCGCTGCTTGGACGCTCTACTGCGCCAAAGACGTGTACAACGCTTTGGGGCTGGAAGACGACCGCTACGAATTTCCGAAAAACAACCCGCTGAAGTTTATGGAGAAGTGGCTAAACATCAGCAAAACCCAAGCCTCTCCGCAGGAGCAAGACATCGCCGCCTACAAGGTCGGAGTGATGCGCCGCACCGACGAAGATGTGATTTTTGATACCGATTTCTAGGAGAAGAAAATGCAAGTCATTATTTACGGCAAACCCAACTGCCCCAACTGCGACAAAACCAAAATGCTGTGCCAAATCCAATCCTTGGATTACAAGCACCTGACTTTGGATCAAGACTACAGCGTCGAAGAACTGAACGCGCTGGTGGGCAGTGAAGTGCGCGCCTTGCCGCAGATTTTTATCGAAGACGACGGCCAGGTGCGCTATGTCGGCGACTACAATGCGCTACGTTCTGAGCTGCAAAAAGTCAGTTGCAGCGCTTAGCGCTTCATCCAACGTGGAGGTAAACAGCAGTTTGCCTGCCACGGGTTGCATCCCCGCCCGCGCCAAGGTTTTCAATGGCTGAAACTGCAAATCGGCAATGATGACCTTGGCGTTGTGCTTGTAGCTGGCATCCAAAAACTTGGTCAGCGCCGCCAAGCCTCCTGCATCCAGCATGGACACGCCATCCATAGACAAAATAATGCCCTCGCGCTCTTTGGCCATCTGCGCCAGCTCAGCAAAGATACGATCGGCGGCCGCGTAAAACAGCGGGCCGGTGATTTTGTAAACCGACCAGCCTTGTGGCAATGGTTGGCTCACCCATTTTTTATGCTCGGAAATATCGCTGACTTTGGTCAGCTCGGAAATGTCGCGCATAAAGAGCAGCGCTGCCAGCACCACGCCTACAGCAATGGCGATAACCATATCAAAGAGCACGGTGAGTGTTAGGCAGCTGAGCATCACTAAGACATCGGGCTTGGGGCTGTTGCGGTAGAAGCGCACCACCTGGTGAAAATCG
>JAYRHO010000340.1:0-5720 GCA_041907245.1 Saccharospirillaceae bacterium | reverse complement strand
GGTGCTGATGCTAAGTGCGCTGCCTTTGATGCTGGTGCTGTATTTATTATTTCCGCGCTTGGGGCCGTTGTGGTCTTTTTCTTTGCAGTCGGGGCAGGCCAAAACAGGCTTAAGTTCGCAAATGCGAGTGGGGGATATCACCGATTTAGTGCAAAGTGATGAGCTGGTATTTCGCGCAACTTTTCAGGGCGAAAAACCGATGCAGCAACAGCTGTATTGGCGCGCGTTGGTGCTGGATTATTACGATGGCCGCAGCTGGACCATGCCGTATCCTGAAAATATGTCTTGGTTTAAGGCAGAGGCTAAAACGGCTGGGCTGAAGTATGAAATTATTCAAGAAGCCAGCCATAAAACTTTCTTGTTTTCCCTAGGGAAAGTGCAAGCGCAAAGCCCAAATACGGGCGTTAGCGACCAGTACAATCTGCGCGCCAAAGAGCCTTTGTTTCAGCGCTTGCGTTATCAGGCGGTGGCGGATTTTTCTGCGCCTTTTGCCGCCAATCTTTCTGAGCTGGAACGTGCGCAAGCCCTGCAATTACCAAAAGATTTAAACCCCAAAGCGCGGGCTTTAGCGCAAAGCTTGGCGCAACAATACCCCGATCCTGCGCAGCGCATCGAGGCGCTGCTGAATTATTTTAAAGAACAGCCGTTTTTCTACAGCCTAAAAAACCCGCTGTTAGGCGAGAATGAAATCGATGAGTTTCTATTTCAAACGCGACGCGGTTTTTGCGCGCACTATGCGGGGGCGATGGTTTTTGTGCTGCGCAGCTCGGGCATTCCTGCACGCGTAGTCACAGGTTATCAAGGCGGACAATGGCAAGAAGCAGGGCAGTATGTCACGGTGCGCCAGTACGATGCTCATGCTTGGGCTGAGGCTTGGCTCGATGGCCGCTGGGTGCAGTTTGACCCCACTGTGCAGGTGGCTCCTGAGCGGATTTTATCGGGCCTAGAGCAGGCTTTGGCGCAAGAGGGCAGCTTTTTAGCAGGGCAATTCTCTGTGCAAAAGCTCAAACAAGGCAGCCTGCTAAACCGCCTGTTGTTGCAAGTTGAGAACCTTAACTTTTACTGGCAACGTTGGGTGCTTGGTTACGATCAAAACACCCAGCAGGGCGTTTTGGATAAGCTTCTGGGGCTTTCTGAGTATCAGCAAGCGCTCTATGTGCTGGCGGGGGGCTTTGCGCTGTTCTTTGTGTTGGGGGCTTTGTGGCTTAAGTGGCAAGAAAAACCTAAAGCGCAACCTAAATGGCTAAAGGCGTGGCAAGCCTTGGAGCGCAAAGCACAGGCTTTGGGTGTGCGCGTTGAGGCGGGCACGACACCGCAACAGCTGCTGGCGAAGCTGGAGCAAGCTCGCCCTGATTTAGCTATTAAAATAGCGGTTTTATATCGTTATCTTGATGAATATTTGTATCAAAATCAGCGCCAACAGGAGCCGAAGTTTCGTGCTTTGGTGCAAGATTTAACCAAGAGTTTGTAGTTCAGAGTTTAAGCAAGAGTTTGTCATTTATGTCGGTAGCCAACCTAGAGTCCTTGGAACAACTCAGCTCTGTACTTGCGCAAAGCCAGCCTGTGCTTTTGGATTTTTGGGCGGATTGGTGCGCACCTTGCCGCGCGCTAACGCCCGTCTTAGAAGAGCTTACCTTCGAGCTAGGCGGCCAGCTGTACTTGCTTAAAATCCACGCCGACCATTGGCCAGCGCTTGCATCAAGGTATCAGGTGCGCAGCTTGCCAACGGTGCTGCTCTATCAAAATGCTCAAGAGCAAAAACGCTTTGTGGGCGTGCAAAGCAAAGCGCAGCTGCAAGCGTTTTTGCATGGCTTTGTCGTATGGGAGCCTGAGCGTTTGTTGAATCAGGCAAAAAACTTAGAGGGCGCAGAGCAGGTGACCATGCTAAGAGCGGCGGTAGCGCGTTATCCAAAAGACACGGCTTTGCACCTAGCTTTGCTCAATGCCTTGTTGGATGCAGGAGGCAAGGAGGAGGTGCAAGAGAGCGTCAAAGCCTTGGGTTTTGCCGTACAGCGCGACCCCGAAGTCAGCCGTTTACTGTCGCGGCTGCATCTTGTCCAATATGCGAAAGCTCTGCCAGAGCCGTTGCAGCTTTGGCAAGCATTGGCGCAAAAAGGGCAGTTTGAGCAGGCGTTTGAAGGCGTGTTGAGTGTGCTTGCGGATAAGAATGCGCCTTGGCGCTCTGAGGCGCAGAAGCTGGCGGTGGATATTCTGAACTTGATGCCAGAGCGTGATTTAGCGAACCAATATCGACGCAGGCTGTTTAGCTTGCTGCATTAAGGTTGTGCGGCATAACTTCCAGCGGCTTTCCCTAAGGCCAAGCAGGCCGTCAGCAAGTAGCCGCCTGTTGGCGCTTCCCAGTCCAGCATCTCACCTGCCACAAAAACCCAAGGCTGTGCCTTTAAGGCGAGGTTAGGCTGTATGTCGTTTAGCTGCACGCCGCCTGCGCAGCTGATGACTTCGTCGATGGGGCGGGTGGCGGTCGCCAAAGGCAGAGGTAAGTGTTTAAGCGCTTGGGCAACGGCTTTGGCGTTTTTGTAATCCAACTGCGGGCAGCATTCTTTTAAGAGCGCATTGGCTAGGGCAGGAAGCTTGAGCTTTTTACGCAGTACATTGCTGAAGCTGTCGCCTTTTTTGGCCGATTGCAGCAAGGCTTCGACTTCCTCATGGCGAAAGTGCGGCAGCCAGTCCAAATACAGGCGCGCGTGTTCGGGCTTATGCAGAATCAGCTCGCGCAAGGGCGCGCTTAGGGCATAGACCAAGCTGCCTTCTAGCCCGTAGTCGCTAAAAATGGCTTCGCCGATTTTGCCTTCTTTTTGGCCGTCTAAAGTCGCAAGCAACAAGCCAATGTGCTTGAGCGCCACCCCAGCAAAGTGCGTTTTTAAGTATTCGCTCCAAGCCAGATGAAAGCCGCAGTTGCTGGCTTTAAAGGCGGTAGTCTGCACGCCCATTTGCGAAAGTAGCGCCAAGCCCGCACCGTCGCTGCCTAGGTGCGGGTAGCTCGCGCCGCCTAACGCCAAAATCACGCGATCAAACTGCCAGCGCTCTTGGCCTTGTTCGGTATTGAAAACCCAGACCCAGCCCTCTTCCTGCTTTTCGAGTGCAACCCAGCGTTTGCGCAGATGGAAGGCCACACCTTGTTGGCGTAAGCGCGACAGCCAAGCACGCAGCAAGGGCGCGGCTTTCATTTCGGTGGGGAAAACCCGCCCAGAGCTACCGACAAAGGTGTCTATGCCCAAGCCCTGCACCCAAGCGCGCAAGTCGCTGGGGGTGAAGGCATCTAAATAGGGGCGCAAAAAAGCACTGGCTTCGCGGTAGCGGCCGACAAAAAGCTCGTAGTCTTCGCTGTGGGTGATGTTCATGCCTCCAATGCCTGCCAACAAAAACTTGCGGGCAGCGCTTTTCATGGCATCAAAGACCAGCACTTTTGCCCCTGTTTGGGCAAGCTGTTCGGCGGCCATCAGCCCCGCAGGGCCTGCACCGATGACGGCATACTGAGCATGCCCAATCATGCTAAGGCGCGCTGGCTGACTTTACGCAAGCGCAGCCCCAGTAAAATAGCCGCCACCGTCAGCCCTAAAATCAGGCCTGTCCAAAAGCCCTGTGCGCCCATGGGGGTGGGAGCGAGGTAAGCCAAATAATAGCCGCCACCTAAACCGACAAACCAATAAGCAAAGAAGGTAATCAGCATCACCGCAAAAGTATCGTGGTAGGCGCGTAGCGCCCCCGCGGCCGCCACCTGCACCGCATCGGAAAGCTGAAAGAGCGCTGCATACAGCAAAAGTGCCGAAGCTAGGGCAATCACTTGGGCGTCGGGGGAGTAGAGTGCCGCAATGTGGCTGGCAAAAATCACCATAAAACAGGCATTAACGAGCGCTAAAACGAGGTTGATGCGAATACCCAGCCACGCGGTTTTCTTGGCCAGTAAGACTTCGCCCTTGCCGCGCCAATAGCTCACGCGCACGGTCAGAGCCATACCAATACTCAGCGGAATCATAAAGGTTAGCGAAGCAAGATTGAGCGCCACCTGATGCCCCGCCACCACCACAGGGCCTAGACGGGCTAAAAAGAGCGCAATAACCACAAAAAGACTGACTTCAAAGAAAATCGCCACACCAATTGGAATGCCGATTTTAATGATGTCGCGCACATGATTCGGCAGAGGATGGCGCACTTCTTGCCAAATGGGGTAGCCCTTAGGGATGCGATGTTTGTGCGTATTAAGCGCTAAAGCCAGCGTCATGCCGATAAAAACCAAGCTGCTGCCGATGCCGCAGCCAATCCCACCCAGCTCTGGCATACCAAACCAGCCATAAATAAACAGGCCGTTGGCAGGAATGTTCATGACTAAGCCTGCAAGCATGATGCGGGTAACGTGAAAGGGCTGGTTGAGCGCTTCGGCATAAAGGCGATAAGCCAAGAACAACCCCGCAAAGGGCATTCCCACGGCGATGGCGCGGGTGTAGTTGGCGGCGATAAAGGCGGTTTTTTCATCGGCAATTTGGCTCTCCAAAACAAACGAGCCACCCAGCAGCACCAAGGCCGCCAAAATACCCAGGCCGATGCCTGTGTACATACCTGCGGCTAACAGCTTGGGCAGCTCGCTGTGTCTTTGCCCTGCGTTTAGAGCTGAAGCCAGCGGTGATAAGGCCACCAATACACCAGAAACAAAGAGCCAGACGGGCATCCATAGGCTGGTGCCAATGGCAACGGCGGCCAAGTCTTCGGTGCTTATGTGCCCAGACATAAGCGTGTCTACCGTACCCATGCCAACTTGTGCCAGCTGTGTGGCCAGAATGGGCAGGGTTAGGCGCGAAAGAGAGCGCGTTTCTTGGGCGAAGAAGGACATGGCAAAAGACAGCAAGCAAAGAGGGCGGGCATTGTGCCGAAAATCACAAATTTAAGCCAGTCAACTTAGGTTTAAGCACAGGGGCATTAGGGCAATCTGAGCCGCGAGCAGAAAAGTCACAAAAAAAAGCCCAGCGGTCGCTGGGCTTAGATGAGGAGCTTAGTTTTGCTCTTCGGTAGAGGCGGCCTCGGTAAGACCTTGGTTGCGCGGGTCATTCGTGGCGCGACCTGAGGGTTGACGGCGACGGCTGCGACGGTGGTTGCGGTCGTTGCCATCGGTCGTGGTGGCTTGTGCTTCTTGAGATGGATGCACATTGACGTTGCTTTCTGCCTCATGCTCCGCCTGTTTGGCGGGCAAGGTTTCAAAGCTGACTGCGGTTTGGCTGGTTTCCAGCTTTGGCGCAGGCACAACGATTTCAATCACTTCTTCAAGCTCGGCGGCACGCACGACATAGGGCACGGGCTCTTCGCTGCGCACGGAGTAGCTGTTATCGCTTTGGGCGGCAGAGGTTTGAGCATCGGCTTGAGTGTCATGCTGTGCATCGGCTTCGTTGTTGGCATCCGCTTGAGCCACTTCGTTGGTCTGAGGGCGGGGATCGTCACGGCGATTGCGGCGACGGTTAGAGCGGCGACGGTTGTCGCGGCCATTGTCTTCGCCTTCGCTGTTCTCTACGGCTTGATTGACAATGTTATCGGGCAGGTCGGTGCTGCTTTCTTCTGTGTTGCCCAAGCTCACTTCAACGGCAGTGGCTTCGCTGCTTTGTTCTTGGCGGCGACGACGATTGTCGTTGCTGTCTTTGCCAGCGCTTTCGGCTACGGGCGCATCAGCGGCATCCACCACAGGAGCGGTCAGCTTCAGCTCTTCTTGCACT
>JAYRHO010000339.1:0-2245 GCA_041907245.1 Saccharospirillaceae bacterium | reverse complement strand
TAAAGGCAATGCTTCGGTGTTTTCGTTACGCCGTGCATCGCAAAGCCAAGGGCATTTAACTGCGCGTTTTCATAATTTAGAGCAGGGTGCGTATCGCGTTATTGCCGAGCATCTTAATCCTGAAAAAGTCGTCAATTTAAGCAAGCTCAAAAGCAAACGCCTTGCCTAACTTCATTTTGGCATCCTGAGCTTATTGTAATAACAACGCATCATTTCTTAGTTTTGGCACTGATATAGGCTAAAACGCGTATCCGCCGCGATCGAATCCACCCGCTTAAAGTGCTTTTTCAGCGCGCCCAAATAGGGCAGGTGTCGGTTGGCAATCACAAATAAAGTCCCACCTGCTTTTAAATGTTTTTTGCTTTGCGCAAACATCATAAGGGCGATATTGGTCAATTCTTTATGGCCGTCGTGAAAGGGCGGATTGCAAACAATAACATCAAATTGCGTACTTATTTGTGCTAGGCCATCGCTGTGAACGCAGTGCACGGGCGGTTGCGCCAGCTGCTTGGCGTTGTGTTTAGCCGAGATTACGGCCAAGTAGGAATCATCACAAAGCGTCAGCGAGTTCAGCGTATTTTTTTGCGCAAGGCTCAAGCCTAACAGGCCGTTGCCGCAGCCTAAATCACACAAGTCGCCGTATAACTTGGGGATATTTTCCAGAAGTACGCGGCTGCCAATATCCAGTTTGTCGCGTGCAAAAACACCAGGCAGGGCTTCCAGTTTTAAATCTGCGTAGTCATAACCGCGCCAAAGTGGCACTTTGGGCAGGGCTTTGAGCTTAAGCTTCACCAGTCGAGCTTTTTTGTGCAAGGGCAGCTGTTGGTAATGGCTGTGTTCTTCGAGCCAATTAAGCCAGCTAATGGGCCAGTGCTTGCTCATGCCTGCCAGCAGGTATTCGGTGTCTGGGGCGAGCTGAGCTTGGCAGCTTGCCAGATAAAAATGCAGTAATTCAAAGTTTTTAGGCACTTTGATCAGCACTTGCTTGGCCTTGGGCAAGTTTTCGGCTGCAAAAAAAGCAGGGGCGGAGCGGGCAGCAAGGCGTTGTAAATTGTGCTCGGCGGCCTGTGCGGCGCTTTGTGAGTCCAGCCAGCGCGAGGCCTGCGGCAATGCACAAGCCAAAGCGCCATAGCGGTCATTAATAATCAGCGTGCTGGTGTTTTTGTCGCACTCTTGCCAGAGGTATTCATCGGCCGCATCCCAGGCCTTGGCGATGTGCTCGGGTAAGGGCGGCCAGCATTCAAGCTTGAGCGTTATATCTTGCCACGGCATCAGTAGATATCTTTGGTCAGGTTGCCGTCTAACTGATCCAATAAGGATTTGCTGCGTTCGGGTTTGTCTTCGGCTTTGGCTTTCGGTGCATCTTTGCTTGCAGGCGCGCTACTTTGCTCGGCATTGGCCTGCGCGGCTTGCTGCTCTAAGCGTTCTTGCTCTTTGGCCTCTGGGTTTTGGGCGAGAAACTTCTCATAGGCAGAAAGCACGCGACGGCCTTGCACGCGCTTGCCAACCTGACGGTCGGTGCCGAGTTGTTTTTTGAGTTTGGATTTGCTGCCTGTGCGCACATCGTGAATGCGTTTTAAGGAGCGGGTCTTTTTTACACGGGTCATGATAGAGCTCGAAAACGAAATTCGCTGCATTCTACCTGAATTACTAAATAATGCCGCTATCCAATGCAATGGCTAAGGTTTGGGCAAGCACCTGCGCTTGCGCTAAAAACTCTTCTTGCCAGTTACCGCGCAGCAGCACGGGCTCTTGCACCCAGCGCCATTTCAGCCCAGTAGTAATGCTATTGAGCGCGCGCACCGTGCCTTCGCCGCCACCTTGGCCGGGCTTTTCAGCAGAACCGGCGCGAAGATGCGGCCGGGAAACGGCCCCGGCGAGCCGAGCATCTGTTGCGCTTCCAGCGAGGTGCAGCCGATCTTGTAACCGGCCACCGGCACGCTCCACGCCTTGACGAACGCCTCCTGCACCGCGTGTCCGTCCTCGAAGCTCTCCGGCCGGCACGAGGGCGGAAACGCATCGAGCCGCCGGTGGTCGCCGCGCGCGGCGATCAGCAGCTCCACCGCCTCTTCGATCTGGGCTTGGGTCAACATCGGCCGTCTCCTCCCGGGGCTGCTTTTCGCATAACCGCGGCGACGCGGCGAGGGCAACCTATGGCACGAGGCGGCGAGGTGCTAGCGTAAGAGCATCGCCTTCACCGGAGATCTTCGTGCCCACGCTGCGCTTCGCCCGCCTTGCCGTGTTC
>JAYRHO010000338.1:0-2254 GCA_041907245.1 Saccharospirillaceae bacterium | reverse complement strand
CTGGGATAAAACACAGTGGCGGGTGGATTTAGGCTTGGTGCATAACGACGCGCAAATTCAAAACTCACGCAGCAGTTACGATATTCAAGATCGTGAAAATAATGTGATCAGTTTGGAGAGCAAATTAAAATTTGAGTTCTCGGAAAATCATAAGTCGCATTTGCAAATGTATTGGCAAAAAGAACAGCGCGATCATGAAAAACGCGAGCGCATGTTTACGATTTTTTTGGATCCCAATTTAGCCGAGCTGTATCGGCAAAACCCAGAGGCGACGGCCAAAATGGCCAAGATTTTGGATGATTTGGGTCGGCTGACACCCGCTGAGCTGGCGCAAGGCGCGGCCTTGCAACAAGAATTGCAAAATCTGGTCAGCTCTTTGCCGCCCGAGCAACAAGCGCTCTATCAAAATCTGCAAACTAATTTTTATGCTTCCATGAAAAACGGTAAGCCCGAGCGCGTTGTCGGTACGCTGGATTTTGGCTACGAAGAGCAGCGCATCGATGTGGAGTGGCAAGACACCCTTATTTGGCATGAGCGTTTGCGCACCGTATCGGGTTTGAGCCTGCGCTATGACGAAGCCTATTCCGCTACCTTTTTTAATAACGACTATCGCACCAACACCATTTATCGCGCCTTTGCCAATATCGAATGGCGCATGCTGGACAGTTTAATTTTTAATGCAGGTGGCATGTACGAGCAAGAAGACATTAACGACCGCGTGTTTTCGCCGCGCGTGGCGGTCAATTGGCTGTTAACCGAGCAGCAAAGCCTGCGCTTGGTGTATTCGCAAGCGGTGCGCTCGCCCGATATGCTGGAACAAAGCCCAGACACCTCGCCGCACATTACCGGCCTGACAGAAAATTATTTAAACCTAACGGAAACCATGCTGTTTCAAACGCAGCGTTTTGTGCATCGTGGTTTAAAGCACGAAAAGATCAGCAGTTATGAGCTGGGTTATTTTGCGAATTTCCCCAGTATCAAAGCCGAGCTGGATATAAAGCTCTATCACGACAAGATGAAGAATTTAATCTCTGGCGATCCGACCAATGTCGATGATATGCAAATTATGGCCACCTCTACGATGAACATTCGAGGTATCGAAGCGCAAGGTAAATGGATGCCCAGTGCCAAAGATTGGCTGTGGCTGACGGCTGCTTATATGGATGTGGACTTGCATTTGAATTTCCTAAGTGAACACTGTGAAGAAACCTGTTTAAGCCCAAAATACAGCGCAACTACGAGCTGGTTTCATCAATGGGACGGTTTTAATTCAACGCTGTCTTATTTATGGCTCAATGCGTTAAGTGATAATCGCTTTACTTATCAGCGCACAGAATTAAATTTGCGTAAAAACTTTCAGCTAGGGCAGTACAAGCCTTGGGCTGGCGTATTTTGGCAATACCAAATTTCCCAGCAGCCCCTGGGGTACGACACGCAGTATTTAACAAAACGAAACACTTACTTTTTACAGCTTGGTATGAACTTCTAAAAATTATGAGCATGGAAGCACGCAGGGTTGCGTCGATATTATTGCTTACGTTCGTCATGCTAAGTCACAGAGCCTGGGCGGATGTGTTACTTGTGGTGCCAGAGAGCACTCCGAGCATGATGCTGCTTGCCGAAAAAATGCAGCGCTCATTAGGCACGCCTGTGGAAATTGGTTTACAGAGCGACCCAAGCACCAAGTACGAGCGCTATGCGGTTGCCGTTTTAGTGGGTGAGCAGGCGCTTAAAAACTGGTCGGGTTCTATTCCAGCCATTGGTGCGTTGATTTCTCGAGAAGACAGCTTGGCTTTTGCGGGTAAAACTAAAACGATTCTGTATCAAGAGCCACCTTTAGAGAGGCAATTGTATTTAGCTAAAGAATTATTGGGTGGCGACTATACGCTTGGCGTGCTGGCGGTGTCGGAAAAAGAGCTATTGCGTCATTATCCTGATCTGGATTTAGATTCTAAAAACCTCAGGGCGGTATTTTATTACACGAAAAACTACCCCAATTTGAATTACGCACTCAATGATGTGCTAAAAAACAGTGCGATTTTGGTCGGCGTTGCCAATAAAGCGCTGTACAACAACGACACCATTAAAAATATACTGATTACTTCCTATCGACAAAACAAAGCTTTAATAGGCCCGACTTCGGCTTATTTAAGTGCAGGTGCGTTGGCCAGCACTTACAGTAATTTGGATGACGTCGCACAGCGGCTTAGCGAAATTATTGTGCAGGGCTTGCAGCAAAAAAAATGGCCTGCAT
>JAYRHO010000337.1:0-2605 GCA_041907245.1 Saccharospirillaceae bacterium | reverse complement strand
GCCCCGAGCTGATCGAGGACGAGATTCTACACCAATTAACGCAAGTGATTGATCTTCTGCGGGAACATTCTGATGCAGCCTATTTGCAAGGCCAAGATTGGCTGGTGCGCGTTTTCACCCATCACACGCAATTAAGCCCTGCGATCGAACGCGATTTACTGTGGTTTTTTGGCGGCGACTGCCTGCACTATCTTACCGATGAAGAAATAGCGGCTTTTCAACAACAAGAAGAAGACGCCGAGTTTTAAAGACTCGACCTAGGCAAAGTATCGTGCAGTAGCGCTGGCCGTTATGAGCAGGCGAGCTACACAGTTGTAGCGTTATGAGCGAAGGTAAGACGCGAAGAGGCCGAGTTTTAAAAGCGCAGTTTACATGAAGTAAATGAGCATTTTAAAACTCGGCCTCGACAAAGTATTACCGAGCGTAATAGGCCAGAAGTTACCAGCCAGTGATTTCTTTCAACGCTTTGCCTATGTCGGCAAGGCTATTCACCGTCTTCACGCCCGCATCTTGCAGCGCGGCGAATTTCTCTGCGGCTGTGCCTTTGCCACCTGAAATAATCGCACCCGCGTGGCCCATGCGCTTACCCGCTGGAGCTGTGACACCTGCAATGTAAGACACGACTGGCTTGGTCACATGCTCTTTGATGTAAGCCGCGGCTTCTTCTTCGGCACTACCACCAATCTCACCGATCATTACGATGGCTTCGGTTTGGGGGTCAGCTTGGAACAGCTTGAGAATATCGATGAAGTTCGAGCCTGGAATGGGGTCGCCACCAATACCTACGCAAGTAGATTGGCCAAAGCCGTAGTCGGTGGTTTGTTTCACCGCTTCGTAAGTCAATGTGCCTGAACGAGACACAATGCCTACCTTGCCTGGCAGGTGAATGTGGCCTGGCATAATGCCGATTTTGCATTGGCCGGGAGTGATGACGCCTGGGCAGTTGGGGCCGATCAAACGCACGCCCAGCTCATCGCATTTCACTTTGGCATCGAGCATATCCAGTGTGGGGATGCCTTCGGTGATGCACACAATCAGTTTGATGCCACCGAAAGCGGCTTCCAAAATGGAGTCTTTGCAAAAAGGCGCAGGAACGTAAATCACAGAGGCTTCAGCGCCTGTGGCTTCGACCGCTTCTTTTACGGTGTTGAATACGGGCAGGCCTAAGTGTTTCGTGCCGCCCTTGCCTGGAGTGACGCCGCCAACCATTTTGGTGCCGTAAGCCAGAGCTTGTTCAGAGTGGAATGTGCCTTGAGAGCCGGTAAAGCCTTGGCAAATCACTTTGGTGTCTTTGTTGATTAAAATGCTCATGATTTCCCCTTATTTACCTGCTGCTGCGGCAACGACTTTTTTCGCTGCGCTGGCCAAATCGGTGTCGGCAATGATGTTCAGGCCGCTTTCAGACAGCACTTTTGCGCCCAATTCAGCGTTGTTACCTTGCAAACGCACGACCACAGGCACTTTCACGCCCACTTCTTTTACCGCCCCAATCACGCCTTCGGCAATCATGTCGCAACGCACGATACCGCCGAAGATGTTGATAAATACGGCTTGTACGTGCTCATCAGAGAGAATGATTTTAAACGCTTCGACCACGCGCTCTTTGGTCGCACCGCCGCCTACGTCGAGGAAGTTGGCAGGCTTGCCGCCGTGCAGCTTGACGATGTCCATGGTACCCATGGCCAGACCTGCACCGTTTACCATGCAGCCAATATTGCCTTCGAGGGCGACGTAGTTCAGCTGCCACTCAGCGGCATGAGCTTCGCGCGCGTCTTCTTGTGATGGGTCGTGCATTTCTTGCAAATCTTTGTGGCGATATACGGCGTTGCTGTCGATGTTGATTTTGGCATCGAGGCAGTGCAAGTTACCTTCGGTGGTGATCACCAAGGGGTTGATTTCAAGCAAAGCCAAGTCTTTGTCGTGGAACAACTGTGACAGGCCTAGGAAAATCTTGGTGAACTGTTTGATCTGTTCACCTTCAAGACCCAATTTGAACGCCAGTTCACGCGCTTGGAAAGGCTGAGCGCCAACCAGCGGGTCGATGGTGGCTTTTAAAATCTTTTCGGGCGTTTCGTGTGCGACTTTTTCAATCTCTACACCACCTTCGGTAGAGGCCATAAACACCACGCGACGGCTGGAACGGTCTACCACAGCGCCTAAGTACAGTTCTTTAGCGATGTCGGTGCAGCTTTCCACCAGAATGCGGCTCACAGGCTGGCCTTTTTCGTCGGTTTGGTAAGTCACAAGGTTTTTGCCCAGCCATTTCTCGGCGAAGGCTTTAATTTCTTCTTTGGAAGATACCAGCTTCACGCCGCCTGCTTTACCACGGCCACCTGCATGGACTTGTGCTTTCACTACCCACTTGTTGCCACCAATGGTGTCGGCTGCGGCAGCCGCTTCGGCTGCGGTTTTAGCAGCAACGCCTTTGGACACGGGCAAGCCGTATTGAGCAAAAAGCTGCTTACCTTGATATTCGTGTAGGTTCATCGCTTTATCCTGTTTCTACTAAGTTGGTTGTCTAAGCCTTGGGCTTAGTTATAAAACAAGGCCCAACTAAAGTGGGCCCTGTGATATCTCTTGGTTTACTTTTTCACTTTGCGGTTGG
>JAYRHO010000336.1:0-7407 GCA_041907245.1 Saccharospirillaceae bacterium | reverse complement strand
TGCGCAGCCTGTTTAAGTGGGCGCAGCACAATCGCCCGTTGTACGGCATGATGACCAAAAATTATTTAGAAGATGAGCTGGCCTTGGTGGCCTCCGCCAACGAGCTGGCGGAATTTGCCGACCAAGTCGATCAGGCCAAGCTTGCCTGTGACCGCCTCGAAGCACGTCTGGCTCAAAAACTCGCCAACTCCAAGGAGCCTTAAGCCGTGGCACGATTTTGGCGTTTGTGGAAAATTCTGTTTGTTTTCAGCCGCTATCGCCTCGATAGCCTGCTGCCCAAAACCCAGCTGCCGCTGTCCTTGCGCATATTGCTGTGGCTAGCGCCTTGGCGTTTAACCCCCGTACCCACGCAATTAAACCGTGGCGAACGCTTGCGCTTAGCGCTGGAAGCCTTAGGCCCCATTTTTATCAAATTCGGGCAAATTCTTTCGACTCGCCCCGATTTGATTCCTGCTGAAATTGCCGTCGAACTCAAGCGCCTACAAGATGACGTTCCGCCCTTTGACAGCGATCTCGCCATTGCCCTCATCGAGGAGCAGCTGGGCAAGCCAATTAAAGAGTTGTTTTACGAGTTTGAAGCCAAGCCCATGGCTTCGGCATCCATTGCGCAAGTTCACGCCGCACGCCTCTTTAACGAAGACGGCAGCGCAGGTGCCAATGTCGTTGTTAAAGTCGTGCGCCCTAGCATCGAAAGCACCATCGAGCGCGACTTGCAGCTGCTAGAAACCATGGCGCGCCTGTTGGTGAAATACTCCGCCGATGGCCGCCGTCTGCGCCCGCTGGAAATCGTCGAAGACTACCGCAACACCATTTATGGCGAATTAAATCTGCAAGTGGAAGCCTCGAACTGCACACAAATTCGCCGCAGTTTTGAAAATTCCGACATGATTTACCTGCCCGAAGTGTACTGGGAATACACCCGCACCAAGGTCATGGTCAGCGAGCGCATCTACGGCATTCCTGTGGCCGATATAAGCGCCATCAAAGCGCAAGGTACCAACATTAAATTGCTGGCCGAGCGCGGTGTTGAAATTTTTTTTACTCAGGTTTTCCGCGACAGTTTTTTCCACGCCGACATGCACCCTGGCAATATTTTTGTGTCGCGCGAGCACCCCGAAAACCCCAAATACATCGCCATCGACTGCGGCATTGTCGGCAGCCTAACCAAAGAAGACCAAACCTATTTAGCCATGAATATGCTGGCCTTTTTTAATCGCGATTATTACCAAGTTGCGCAGCTGCACATCGACTCAGGCTGGGTTCCCGCTAGCACCAAAGTACACGAGTTTGCCTCGGCCATTCGCTCGGTCTTAGAGCCTATTTTTGAAAAGCCTCTGTCTGAAATTTCCTTTGGCCAAGTGCTTATTCAGCTCTTTACCACCGCGCGCCGCTTTAACATGCAAGTGCAACCGCAATTAGTTTTGCTGCAAAAAACCCTGCTCAATATCGAAGGTTTAGGGCGTCAGCTGTATCCTGACTTGGATTTATGGACGACCGCCAAACCCTTTTTAGAACGCTGGCTGCGTGATCGTTTTGGCCCTAAAGCGGCGCTGCGTGAATTAAAACGCCAACTGCCCAGCTGGGTTGAAAAAGCCCCGCAAATTCCCAACCTGATTCATGGCACGCTGACGCGCTTAAATCATTTGGACGACAACCAGCAAGCGCTACGCGAAGAAATGAGCGCGCTGCGTGAAGAATTAAGCGAATACCGCAAAGACAAACGCAGCCGCAGCATCGCCAAACTGACACTGGCCAGCGGCCTGTTTATTTGGTGGCAAGCCTTTGCACTGGGGCTGCCCGAAAGCCTGGGCATTGGCCTTGCTGTTGCGGGTGTAATTTTATTGCTGATACGCGCGTAAGTGCGCTATTCTGCGCCGAGTTTTGAGGTCATTATGAACTGGCTAGACGATATAAAGTGGAACGAGCACGGCCTAGTTCCTGCCATCGCCCAAGATCATAAAACGGGTGAAATTTTAATGATGGCATGGATGAACCGCGAAGCATTAATGCTCAGCTTGGTCGAAAAACGCGCCATTTATTATTCACGCTCACGCCAACAATTATGGCGCAAAGGTGAAAAATCAGGGCATGTGCAACAGCTCTATGAAATTCGCCTCGATTGCGACGCCGACGTTCTGGTTTTAAAAGTCGAACAGCTAGGCGACATTGCCTGCCACACAGGGCGACGCAGCTGTTTTTATCGAGTATGGCAAGATGGGCAATGGGTCAGCGTTGATCCTGTATTAAAAGACCCGAAAGAGATTTATGAATAATGAGTGACGTACTGAAAGAACTTGGCGAAATACTGGAGCAGCGCAAACAAGCAAGCCCCGACAGCTCCTACGTCGCCAGCCTGTACCACAAAGGCTTAAATAAAATTTTAGAAAAAGTCGGTGAAGAAGCCACCGAAATGATTATCGCCGCCAAAGACGCCGAGCAAAGTGGCGATCACGCCGACGTTATTTATGAAACCGCCGATCTGTGGTTTCACTCTCTGGTCGCTCTGTCCAAGTTGGATATTCCCCCAGATGCGGTATTAAACGAACTCGCAAGACGCTTTAATATCTCAGGATTGACTGAGAAAGCCTCGCGCCCTAAAGATTAAACTTTCAACCCCTTGAGGAAAAAACCATGTTAAGCGGCATCAGCATTTGGCAATTATTGATTGTACTGTTAATCGTCATCATGATCTTTGGCACCAAGAAATTGCGTGGCCTAGGTGGTGATTTAGGCGGCGCGTTCAGCAACTTCAAAAAAGCCATGCGCGACGGTGAAAAAGAAGAAGAAGGCAATTCTGCCACCCCTTCTAACAAGCCCCTAGAGCATAAAAAAGCCGAAGGCGTTGACGCTGACTTTGTCCAAAACAAAGAACAGCAAAAACGTTAATTTAATCCGCAAGAACACTCATAAATACTCGCTCAAAGCTTATGCCTTGGGCGAGTTGCAATATGGGTGATTTTTATGGCGATTATTCAGGTGCGATCAACCTATGTTTGATATTGGCTTTTCTGAACTCTTATTGATTGCTGTGCTGGCTTTAATTGTATTGGGGCCTGAGCGCTTACCCAAAGCAGCTCGCACTGTGGGCTTGCTGTTTGGCAAAATCAAACGCTCAATCAGTAGTATGCAGGAAGAACTGGAGCGCCAAGTGCGCACCGAAGAGCTAAAGGAAAAACTCAAAGACCCTTACGCCACCTTTATTGACGAAGACACGCGCGCCAAGTTTGATCCTTCCTATAAAAAAGAAGAGCAAACACCCCCCGCTTCTGCACCCTCTGACGACAGCAAAAAATCATGAGCCAAGAAGAACAGCAACAACCGCTAGTTACACATTTGATTGAGCTGCGCAATCGCTTGTTAAAAGCGGTTATATCTGTGCTCGTGCTGTTTCTATGCTTATTTTATTTTGCCAACGATCTGTATCTGATTTTAGTGCGCCCTCTCACCGATATTTTACCCGAATCGGGCGCAGTGATTTCTACTGGGATTATTTCGCCCTTTATGGTGCCCTTTAAGCTCACATTGGTGCTTTCTATTCTGTTTGCCATTCCCTACATTCTGTATCAATTGTGGGCTTTTATTGCACCTGGGCTTTACCAGCACGAGAAAAAATTTGCCGTGCCTTTGCTCATCTCCAGCATTATTTTATTTTATTTAGGTATCGCTTTTGCGTACTTTGTTGCCCTGCCTTTCGCCTTTGCTTTTTTCACCGCCACAGGACCAACAGGCATTGCTTACATGCCCGACATCACCAATCTATTGGATTTTATTTTAACGGTGTTTTTTGCTTTCGGCGTTGCCTTTGAAATTCCTATTGCCACCTATTTATTGGTGCTTATTGGCTTTACCACGGTGGATTCTTTAGTCGAAAAACGGCCTTATATTTTTCTAGGCTGCTTCGTTGTTGGTATGCTGGTCACACCGCCCGATGTGTTTTCACAAACCATTTTAGCTGTACCAATGTGGCTGTTGTTTGAAGTGGGTGTTTTGGCGGCGCGCACCATTAAAAAACCCAAAGAAGACGACGAAGAAGAACACAGCGATAGCGAAGCCGAATAAACTAAATACCCGCCTCTAATGCAGCTAAGGCTGCGGGTAATTGCTCGATAGCGGTAATGGTTTGGTCGGGCTTAGGCAAATCCTCTGGCCATGTCATGGCGCTGTAATTCGCCCAAACCGTCTTCATGCCCAACTGCTTGGCAGGCAGCATATCCATCTCTGGACTATCTCCAACATGCACCGCTTGCGGTGCTGCTACCTTGGCAAATTGCAAAGCCATATTGAACATGCCGAAATGCGGTTTGGGTGCGCCTGCTATTTCTGCGTTGAGATAAATTTTAAATAAATGCGCAATGCCAATTAAATTTAAATCGGCATTGCCGTTGGTTAAAGCAATCAGCGGATAGTTTTTATTTAGTTGCGCCAAGGTTGTTAAGGCATGAGGATAAAACTCAATTTTACTGCGCTCTTGATAAAAAACCTGAAATCCTTGCTGTGCGGCCAAGGTGGCTTCTTGGGCAGGGATATCCAACTGCAATAAAATCTGACGCAGCATTTCTACACGAATGGTGGAAACGCGAAAGCTTAATTCTGGCTGATTTTTGGCAATTTCACGCTGCACCAGCAGCATATCCCGAAGGCTATAATGCGCAGCCTGAGGATAAGTATTAATAAGCCACTGGTGCATAGCGGAAGTGGCGCGCTCCAGCGCCGCATCGGGCGTCCACAGCGTGTGATCAAGATCAAAAGTTATCAGCTTGAACATCTAGGCCGCCTCAGTTTACTGGCGTTTGATCCAAGCGCATCGCCAATACATCACTGACATAATCCAAAAATAAGGTATCCATCGAACTGCGATAATAATTTTCGTCGTTGCTACCTACCGCCAAAATACCAATGTTAGTTTTACCGCGAATTTGCGCAGCCGCTACAGAGCGCGCACTGGTTTGCTCCGTGCCCAAAAGCGCGGCCATTTCTGCTTGCGAAAATTGCCCGCACAAAGCATGACGCCCCTTAAATAAACGCAATAAAGCACGCTGCGGCTCGCCTTGCAGCACAGTCAAAGGCGCGTCAAGCTGACGCTCGGTAAAGTGCACCAAGGCCCAATGATCGACGGCAAAATCTTTGCGCAACACATCATCCAATGCCGCTTGAATTGCCAACCAATTTTCAGCTTCCACCAAGGCTAAAATTAAACGCCGAGTTTTGGCAAAAAGCTGATCGTTACGGCGCGCATTTTCCAATAAATCCGACAAGCGCTGACGCAACTCCACATTGCGCTGACGATGAACGGCAAGCTGACGTTCAAGCAAGCTGGTTGCACCGCCAATGTTATGGGCGATATGCAATTCGGCAAGCAGGTCGTCTTTACCAATAAAAAACTCGGGATGATCCTGTAAAAACTGCGCGACATCGGCTTCAGTTAAACGTGGCTTTTCGCTCATGGTATTCCTTATAAATTAATACGCCCTTCGTAAACGGTATCCACCGGGCCTTTTATGTGCATTTGCTCTTCATACCAGGATAATTCCAAATCATGATCCGCCAAAGACAACACCGTAGCAGCCTGAGCATTTTCTTGTAAGCGCGTCCACGCTAGTTTATCCAACGGAGCCAACAAAGTGGGTGTAGGTTTAAAGCTCACCTGCACATCCTGCCTACCAAGCAAAGCCAATTCATAACAGTAGTTTTGGCTTTGTACTTTTATGCGCGATTTTCCTGTTAATTGTTGCTGCACAACAAAACGCATAATACAGCGCACGGCATTGCTATCAATCACGGCATCAGAGCCATCGGCATTAAAAAGACGGAAATAAAAATCCATTTCCGCATCTTTAGGTTGCTCGATAATCATAAGCTGCGAAAAACCAATGCCTTTATGTCGTAAGCCCAGCTCACGAATTAATTCACGGCGCAAATAGCCTGTCTGAGTGATTAAATCGATAAGCACCAGATCCAAGCCCGCGCTGTGCATTTTGCTGAACTTAAGCCACATTACCTTCGTTAACCCTGAGGCAGAACAGATTCAAGGGCATACAGGCTCGCTATCGATTCGCGTTCACGCACGACAAAATCGTTTGAGCCATCCACCATAATTTCTGCGGCACGGCCACGGCTGTTGTAATTGGATGCCATTACAAAGCCATACGCCCCTGCCGACATCACCGCCAATAAATCGCCCGATTGAATAGCCAGCTCGCGGTCTTTACCTAAAAAATCACCCGTTTCACACACTGGCCCCACCACATCATAACGACGCAATGGCTGCGTGGATTTTTCTTGTACTGGGCGAATTTCTTGCCAAGCGCCATAGAGCGCAGGACGAATTAAATCGTTCATTGCACCATCAATAATGGCAAAGTTTTTATGCTCATTGAGCTTTAAAAATTCAACCTGAGTAATAAATACGCCAGCGTTCGCCACAATGTAGCGGCCTGGCTCAAATATCAGTTTAAATTTGCGCGAGCCTAAACGCTCTTTAACAGCGGCCATGTATTGCGCGGCGGTGGCAGGTGCTTCATCACGATAACGCACACCCAAGCCACCACCTAGATCCAAATGCTCGATAACAATGCCTTGTTCGGCCAAGGTATCAACCAATGTCAGCACGCGATCCAAGGCGTCGAGGAATGGGCGAATTTCGGTGAGCTGGCTGCCAATATGACAATCCACACCTTTAATTTTAATGCCAGACAATTGCGCCGCTTTGCTATAAACACGCACGGCTTGCTTAATATCAATACCAAATTTATTGTCTTTTAATCCTGTAGAAATATAGGGGTGCGTTTTGGCATCGACATCGGGGTTCACGCGCAAAGAAATATGCGCCAATTTTCCTGCTTGCGTTGCGACTGCGCTTAAACGCTCCAGCTCGGCTTCGGATTCAACATTAAAGCAATACACGCCTACTTCCAGCGCGCGCAACATTTCTTTGGCGGTCTTTCCCACGCCAGAGAAAACGACTTTTTTAGGATCTCCCCCGGCGGCGATGACTCGCTCCAGCTCGCCTGCGCTGACAATATCAAAACCCGCCCCCAAGCGTGCCAGCACATTCAACACCGCTAAATTGGAATTGGCCTTTACGGCGTAACACAATAAGTGCGGCCAATCACCCAGTGCGTTGGCATATTCTAAAAAATGCGCTTCCAGCGCCTGACGCGAGTACACATAAAGCGGTGTGCCATGCTTATTTGCTAAAGAGGCCAAAGAAACTTGTTCAGCGTGCAACACGCCCTGTTGATACGAAAAAACGCTCATGAATGGCTCACAACGGATGAGGTAAAGGGAGAGGATTCGGCTTGCGGTAAATACAAGGGACCTTTTTGGCCGCAGGCACTTAAACAAAGAAAGGTCAGCAAGAAAAGCACGCGTAAATACAGCATATAAGCCTCCAAAATGGCTAGGCAT
>JAYRHO010000335.1:0-2499 GCA_041907245.1 Saccharospirillaceae bacterium | reverse complement strand
GCCAAAGGTGCTTGGGTTTCGGGAGGTGTTGGCGGTGACAGGCAAGGCCGCGCAAGAAGCCTTTTTACTTGGGCTAGGCGCAAAGGGTATTTTAAACCGTGAAACCGTGCTGGCCGCAGCCGGCAAGGCTTTGGCTAAGCCCTTGTATCAGGCAGCACTGGACACCACAGGTGGCGACATGGTTTCGGCTTTATTGCCACAGATTCAAAACGAAGGCGCGCTCAGCACCTGCGGCATGTTGGCAGGTACGCAGGTGAGCGCGAGCATCTTTCCTTTTATTTTGCGTGGTGTGTCATTGCTTGGCGTGGATTCGGTTGAAATCCCCCGCGCAGAGAAACAGCGCATTCTTGATAAAGTCGCCAGCGACTGGGCGCTGCCCAATTTGAATTCGCTCACCGTTGATGTCACCCCAGAGCAGCTAAGCAAAAGCCTAGAGCGCATTCGTCGCGGGCAGGGGGTCGGGCGCTATCGTTTGAAGCTGAGCTAAACCGTACCATCGTACCACTCCCTTGCGCTTGCAGCCTGATTTCGCCATCATCAGGCGCAGGCTTTTAGCCGCTTAAAATAACAATAAAACAGGTAATTTATGGAACACAGCGCACTGATCTCAATAGGGCTTCCCATTTCTTTATTCCTCATCATGGTAGGTATGGGGCTGACCTTAACGCTTAAAGATTTTCAGCAATCCACTTCGGCTCCTTGGCCCTTGACCTTTGGTATTGCCTCTCAGCTGTTGGTGCTGCCTGTTATCGCCTACGGTTTGGCGGTGCTGCTTAAGCTCGATGCCACCACCACGGTGGGCTTGGTGCTGATTGCGGCTTGCCCAGGTGGTACGACCTCAAATTTGTTTACCTTCTTGGGGCGTGGTAATGTGGCACTGTCGATTTTGCTGACGGTGCTGGCCAGTCTCTTGGCCATCATTACGTTGCCGTTTTTCGTTAATAAAGCTATGAGCCTCGTTATGGAGCAATCGGTAAGCATTCGCTTGCCCGTACTGCAAACCATGCTCACGCTCTTTGCCATCGTGTTGGTTCCTGTGGCCTTGGGTATGTGGATTCGCAAGCTTGCCCCCAACTTTGCTATCAAGTCGGAAAAAGGCATGAACGTCTTTGGTTTCGTGGTTCTGGCGGGGGTGATTGTGGCCTTGGTGCTAGAAGCAGGAGAGGGCATGGTGGGCATGGTCAAGCAAGCGGGGTTGGCGGTGGCGCTTTTAAACATCACCAGCATTCTTTATGGTTTGGTGGTGGGTAGGCTGTGCGGCCTAAACCACGCTCAGGCTTTTACCGTGGCGGTGGAACTGGGCATTAAAAACGGGGCATTAGCCTTGATGATTGCGCTGTCCTTAATTGGCTCCGCCGAGATTTCAGTCGTGCCTGCGGTGTACAGCGTGGCCATGTTTGCCTTTGGCTTACTCTTGATCTTTTACGGGCGCAGGGTTCAGTGCGCATAAATACTTGCACTTGAGTGCATTACAATAATCCTAAGTCTGGGAACCTTGACATGCGGGAAAACATATATATGATTTTTCGCATGTGATAATTCCAGAGACACAGCATGTTTTCCCCTTTGCACCTTATCAAAGGCTTGGCCGATGACACGCGGCTGAAAGCCCTATTACTCATTCAGGCTCATCACGAACTTTGTGTTTGCGAGCTGCAGCAAGCCTTACAGCTGAGTCAGCCCAAAATATCACGCCATCTTGCCGATTTACGCAGCAGTGGTTTGGTCGTAGATGAGCGCCGAGGAAAGTGGGTGTATTACCGCTTAAACCCCGAACTACCACGGTGGTTACCGCAGCTATTAAGTGACGTGAAGCAGGCTCATCCTGAATATTGGGCGCAGGTAACGCCTTTATCCTCTGGCACAGGCTGCACCACGGCAGCCAATTCGCAGGTTAATTAGTATGAAAATTCTTTTTTTATGCACACATAATCGTTGCCGTAGCATTCTTGCTGAGGCGCTCACTCGCCATAAAAACTCCGCTTGGCTTCAGGCTAAAAGTGCGGGCAGTGCGCCTGCGGGCGTGGTGCATCCTTTGACCTTGCGCTATTTGCAAGAAGCGGGCGTCAGCACCCTGGGGCTAAGCAGTAAATCTTGGTTCGACTTGAATGGTTTTCAGCCCGATCTCATCATTACGCTCTGTGACAGTGCCGCAGGTGAAAGCTGCCCCGTGGCCTTTCATGCGGCGCTGAAACTTCATTGGCCATTGTCAGACCCGTCCAAGTTTGAAGGTGAGCGGGCAGCGAGGGCCTTTCATGAGTGCATGGTCGAGCTGAATCAACGCTTGGCATGGCTCGAAAATGTGGCAATGCAGCCGTCTGAGCATTGGGCGCAGAGTTTAAAATCCACCGACTGGAGCCGCACAAATGGGATTATTTGAACGTTATTTATCTTTATGGGTGGCGGCCTGCATCGCGTTGGGGCTGTTGTTGGGACAGGCCTTTCCACAGTGGTTCGAGCTTATTGCCATGCTGGACTACGCGCAGGTCAATTTCGTGG
>JAYRHO010000334.1:0-5438 GCA_041907245.1 Saccharospirillaceae bacterium | reverse complement strand
CACCGCCCCAGCCCCAGCTGCCTTCGATGGGGTAAATCACCGCCGTCATCACTACGGCAAAGCCCAAGAACACCCAAAGTTTCATGCGCTCAGCCACTGCACCTGAGACGATGGACATGCAGGTCGCCACAAACACCGCTTGGTAGAAGAAATCGGCCGCAGGCGAGTAAATGGCTTTGCCAGTAAAGCCACCTTCACGGCTAGCAAAGGACGCCAAGACTTCATCGGTATTTAAGGCGGTGATGCCGCTTAGCAGATAGTTGCCTTCGTACATTAGGTGGTAGCCCACCAGCAGATACATCACACAGGCCAAGGCATAGAGCGTGATGTTTTTGGTGAGGATCTCGGCGGTGTTTTTAGAGCGCACCAAGCCCGATTCGAGCATGGCAAAACCCGCTGCCATCCACATCACCAAAGCCCCTCCAAATAAAAACAGGAAGGTATCAAGCGCGTATTGCAGCGCATAGACATTGTTTTCCATATTGCCCCCTTAGATGGCGTCGGTGCCCGTTTCGCCTGTGCGGATACGGACAACTTGAATTAAATCGGTAACGAAAATTTTGCCGTCGCCAATCGCGCCGGTATGAGCCGCACGCACAATGGCTTCAATGGTGGTATCGAGCTGTTCGTCGCTTACGGCAATTTCCACTTTCAATTTGGGCAGAAAATCCACCACATATTCCGCGCCGCGATACAGCTCGGTATGGCCTTTTTGGCGACCAAAGCCTTTTACTTCGGTCACGGTAATGCCTTGCACGCCGATTTCAGAGATGGCTTCACGCACATCGTCGAGTTTGAAGGGTTTGATCACAGCAGAGATGAGTTTCATGGTGTTGTCCTGGTATTAAAAAGTAAGGGGAAGTTGATAGTTCACTTGCCACAAGGTGGCGTCGTTTAGAGTGGAGCCTGAGCCTGTATCCAGCACTTGGCTGACGACAAAGCTCACGCGCTCGTTGAATTGGTATTTCACATCAACATGGCTGTAATCCTTGGCGGTGTCTTTGTGGTCATGCAGCCCCAAGGTGGCGCTGACTTTGTCATAGCCATAGCCCAGGCTGTAATACAGATATTCACCTGCGGCATCGTCTTTGGTTGGGGCGGTGAGGCTGGCCTTGATGTCTTGGTAGCTCAGCGCCAGGCTCAGCTCGGCCCAGTCATCCAGATCGACAATGGCATTGGCTGTGCCTTTGCTTACGGGGTAGTAGTAATTGAGGTATTGCACGCTGTAGCCGAGGTCTTGTACTTGGCCGTTGTAACCTAGGTAGTAGTCCACCTCGACGCCTGCGGCATCATCGCCAGAGGCTGTCCACACCCCTGCATACAGGCCGCTGTCGTGGTTGTAGTTGAGCGTGCCTGCAATCAAAGGAGAGCCTGCACTCAGGTTCACGCCACGAAACAAGTAGAGGTTGGACAGGTCCACAGCCGCGCTCAGCTCAGCCTGAGAGGGCATAGCCAACACCGAACAAAAACCGAACGCAGACAGAGAAAGCAGTTTTTTCATAATTCATCCTTAGGGTGAAAGAAAGGCGAATGCCACTTAGGCTTTTGCAGCCTCTGTGCCAAATATGAAAAAACCTTATTTTTCAAAAGGTTGCTGTTTTTAAGCGGTATTTTTCAGGTTTTAAACGAAGGATTCGTGCGTGATTTTGATTCAGTAAAACCGAGGCCTGCACAGCAGCGGTGCAATTTGGCCAAAGTTCATAGCCAGAGCAGGAAAACGCCTTCTTTTAGGGCGAAATGGCAGTGCGCGCCCCAAATCAGCGCGCAGTCTTACTGAGTTTGAGCAATTAAAAGCGCTGCAAGCCGCGCCCTACGCGCAGCCAAGCCCTTGGCACAGCTTTCGCTAAAGCAGGAGGTTTTTCTTGGAGCCTCATCATGCCTCACGCTTTCCTTCCCGCTTCGCCCTTGGCCTTTAGCAAAATGCACGGCCTAGGCAACGACTTTATGGTGATCGATGCCACCACCCAGCCTTTTACGCTGTGCAGCAGCGACATCAGCCAGCTGGCTCATCGCCAATTTGGCGTGGGTTTTGACCAGCTGTTGGTCGTTGAGCCAAGCCCTGCGCCCGACATCGACTTTGGCTATCGCATTTTCAATGCCGACGGCTCCGAGGTCGAACAGTGCGGCAACGGCGCGCGCTGCTTTGCGCGTTTTGTGCGCGCCAAAGGGCTGACCGACAAACGCCTGATTCGCGTTGCCACCGCCTCAGGCGTCATCCAGTTGCAGGTGCAAGAAGACGAGCAGGTGCAGGTCAACATGGGCGTGCCCAAGTTTGCCCCCGCGCAGATTCCTTTTCTGGCCGATACCGAGCAGCTTGGCTACGACGTCGAAGTGCTGGGGCAGGCAGTGCGCCTGTCGGTTGCCAATATGGGGAACCCACATGCGGTGCTGCGCGTTGAAGATGTTGAACACTGCGCCATCGCCACGCTTGGCCCTGCGCTGGAGCGCCATGCGCGCTTTCCCAAGCGCGTGAACGTGGGCTTTATGCAGGTATTATCGCGCCGTGAAATCAAGCTGCGCGTGTACGAACGCGGTACGGGCGAAACCCTCGCCTGTGGCACGGGTGCGTGTGCGGCGGTGGTGACAGGCCAGTGCAACGGCTGGCTGGATAAGCAAGTAACGGTGCATCTACCAGGCGGCACACTGGCCATCAACTGGGCGGGCGAAGGCCAACCCATACAGATGACAGGGCCTGCGCAATTTTGCTACGAGGGAGTATGGTACGGCTTTGGCGTTGACAAAGTGCCCGCCTAACCTTAGTTTCTGCGCTCTTTTGACCCATCCGAGTATTTGTCATGTCCAACCGCCAAGCGGAAATTGCCCAAGCTCTTGCTGTTATTCCTCCCTTTGCTGACACCCAAGCGATGGCGGCCGAGATTGCACGTCGCGTGGATTTCATTGCCCATACTCTGCAAGAAAGCGGCTTAAAAACCCTAGTGCTGGGCATCAGCGGAGGTGTGGATTCCTCTTTGGCAGGGCGCATGGCACAGCTGGCGGTGGAAAAACTGCGCGCACAAACACAGGACTCCCGCTACCGATTTTTTGCGGTGCGCCTGCCCTATCAAACGCAAAAAGACGAAAGCGACGCACAGGCCGCGCTGGCGTTTGTCGCCGCCGATGAGGTGCGGACGGTCAACATCGCCGCCGCAGTGCAAGGCTTGGATGCACAGCTGCAAGAACTGCAAACCTTAACACCCGCCAAGGCCGATTTTGTCCGTGGCAACATCAAGGCGCGGATGCGCATGGTGGCGCAGTTTGCCATCGCCAACGCCACAGGGGGTTTAGTAATTGGAACGGATCACGCCGCCGAAGCGGTGATGGGTTTCTTTACCAAATTTGGCGACGGTGCTTGCGACCTTGCGCCCTTAACTGGGCTAGTGAAAGGGCAGATTCGAGCCATGGCCAAACACCTAGGCGCCCCCGATGCGGTGGCTTACAAAACCCCCACCGCCGACCTTGAAGAACTGAACCCACTCAAGCCCGATGAAGTGTCTTACGGCGTCACTTACGCGGAAATTGATGCCTTTTTACAAGGTGAGAGCGTCAGCCCAGCCGCTTACGAGCGCATAGTGCGCACTTACGACGCCAGCGCCCACAAACGCGCCCTGCCCAAAGCGCCCAGCGTTATTCGCTAAGCGCTAGCTTGTAATCCCTACTGCGAACAAAATCTCAGTGCGCATTTAGGGCATGTTTCTAAACCTCTGCTGCTGTGCCGCAGCAGCGCTTTGCCTTGTTGGCTGGGTAGTAAAAAAATCATTCTCGCTGGACACTTCTTGATTTAACGGAATTATGGCCAAAATTTTTCCCTTTAAATTCGAGCCCTCTCGAGTTTCCCACATTTCTAGAAATTGGTGTTTGCTGTAGGTGCTATTACCCAATGAAGGGTCGGCAAGCCAGACAGTGTCTTTGTCAATTCCTCGCAATACCGAAAAGTGATCATCCTTACGATGTTTTGTATAAACGATGACGGGTATTTTTAGTTTGGTAAGCTGCTCAAATGATGCTGCGTATCCTACACCTCGAAAACCCAGTTTTGTTAGGGCATTAGCCATATCCTCAAGGGAGGCTCGCATATCCTCCTTGTCCATGATTTTTAATATTTCCTCCTCTGTAACAGAGAGACCATAATGTTCATTAAGAATGGTCGCTAGCGAAGCAGCTCCGCAGGAGTAATCCAAGTCTTGCTTGACAACTTGGAAATCGCGCAATGATTTCCAGCTTTGTATCGGTATAGTTACTGCCACATGGCCGTCTTGATACAGGATCGATTCGTTGGCATAGGCGATATCAAAGACAAGAACAAACAAAAACAATCGAATCATCAACAGAAATTCCTTTTTAAAAAATTAAATAGTTGACGTTATCTTACTAATAATAAAAATAACTACTCCCAATAAAAAATGATGTGAATCTCGTAGTTAATGCTAAAAATAAATCAGTTAGAATTCTTTTTATTATTAAACCAAATGCATGCACTAAAAAATAAATACTAATCCGACAAGAATAGAAGATACATGGATCGATATTTTTCCGATAGAGAACCTTCCTCCAACATACCCGACTAATGACTCGATAAGTAGACCTACAACCTCAAACATAAAAATCTCCAAATGTTAACTACTACTGAAAATTAAGATCATGCCAGCGACCCTGCCGCTCTAAATTTCGCTCCTGCTAATGCGCCTGTGGTCGTATTTCCAAGAAACTTAGACGTATTCAAAATGTATTTATTATCCAAAACGACTATCTATCTATTTTATTTTTTCATCATAATCGTGCATTTTTTTTATCAGCTTTAGAAATAAAAATATAATTAAATAATTTATCACCCCACCCATTGCAACAGGAATATCACGAAAAAATAATGTAGACAAAATTATTGCTGGAATTGCCAACATTGCTAACTTTTCCATATGGCTTTTGGCTTTCCTTAAGACGTCTTCAATTGAAAATGCAAAGAAGCTTGAAAGAGCCAAAGCAAAAAAAATATTTGTATCATCCATCATAAAAATAATACTGGGCTCATTAAAGCCCAGCCCTCCTACGCTTTTAATCAATTAGCGTTTTAGATTTACCAAGTTCAAAGAGGCGCCAACCCCAGCACCTCTACCTGTAACATATATTCTTGAAACTCCAGTCAGCCCACTAGCGGCAGCCAGTCCACTTCCATGCAACCCGCCGATCATGCCTGCACCCGCTGCCAAAGCGGCACCAGAGCTTGAACCAATCTGTCCATATTTGTAATAGTTTATTCCATGATACGACCAAGCACTTAATGCACCCGAACCAAGAATTGCAAGCAAAGGTAAAAGCTCACCTTGAGTACTTTTCATCTCTTCAGATGACAACACAGCCAGCTCTACAGATTGGCTATTATCCATCTTGAAAATTAAACCCGCATCTGCCAGGTCGTTGCTGTTGTCTGCAAATGCAGGCGT
>JAYRHO010000333.1:0-2079 GCA_041907245.1 Saccharospirillaceae bacterium | reverse complement strand
TTATTAGGTGATGCCACGGTAGGCATGGGTTTTGGTGACAGCGATGTGATGCCTTTGGTGCGGATGAATGCCCAGTATCCGCAGCGCGCTATTCGCCAAAAAATCGAAGGCTTTGTCACCGCCCGATTATTTATCAACGCCGAAGGATCGGTGGATAACGTCGAAATCGTGGATGCGCAGCCTCGCGGTGTGTTTGAGCGCGAAGCCATACGCGCGCTCTACAAATACAAATTCAAACCCAAAATGGAAAATGGCCGCGCGCAGCCGCAAACGGCGACCCAAACCATCGAATTTAAATTAGGAGAAGGAGACAGCTAATGCGTCTTTTTACCTTATTGTTGTGCTTATTTTGCTTTTCACTCGCGCAAGCAAGCGTCGATACCAGCCTTACGCCTGCGCTCTATAAAACCTTGAATGAAGTGCAAGAGCAAATCGGCGCACAAGAATACAGCAAGGCGCAAGTGCGTTTAGAAGAACTTGAAAAAAGCCTAAAACCCAGCTTTGGTTTGGCCTTGGTTTATCAGCTGCATGGCCAGCTGTATTTAATGCAAGAAAAAAACGAAAAAGCCTTGGGGTATTTTCGCCAATCACTGAATTTAAATGTTTTAGCTCCTGCGCAAGAGGCGGGGATTGCCACCACCACCGCACAGATTTTAATGAGCCTTGAGCGCCCAGATGATGCCTTTAATGAATTAGAGCCAAGGCTGCAACGCTTATTGGTGTTAGAGCAAAAAAAACGCGAAGAAAATCGAGACGGCAAAGATATCCAATACGTTCCTGCACAAAGCATGGCGGCCTTGGCTACGGCTTGCCACTTGCAAAAGCAATATAAAAAATCCATTCCGTGGTTGCGCCAAGCACTCAAACGCTCAGACAGCCCCAAGGAAAGCTGGCTTTTGATGTTGATGGTGGCGCTATACCAAGATAAGCAATTGGAAGCCAGTGCCCAGGTGTTGGATGATTTAATCCGTTTAAATCCCAAAGAAGAATACTGGATGCAACAAGCGGGCATTTACCAGCAATTAAATCAGCCTGATTTATCTTTGCGCTCACTGGAAACGGGCTACGCCGCAGGCTATGTGCAAAAAGTCGATAATCAAATGCAGCTGGTACAGCTGCTGTTAAATCAAGGTTTACCAGAGCGTGCTGGGCGTGTTTTAAATAAATTAATGCAAGAACAACAAATCGAAATCAATGAGCGAAATTGGCGTTTATTAGCCAGTGCTTGGCAGCAAAGCCGCGAGCGTGAAAAAGCCGTGGTTGCCATGCTAAAAGCCGCTGAATTTATGCAAGATGGCTCGTTAATTTATCGTGCAGCGCAGCTGCAAGCGCAAGATATGCACTACCAGCTGGCGATTAAAAATTTGGAGCTGGCCTTTAAAAAAGGGTTAAACGAAAAAGATCGCGCACAAGCCATTATGCTGGCAGCAAGCAGCGCTTATGAACTTAATGATTTGCGCAGTGCCAGACGTTATTTTCAAGAAGCACTGAGTCACGCCAGCACGGCGGCCAATGCCAAATCTTGGCTGGATTATTTAAGCAGCATGGAAGAATATCAAAGCGTTGCGGCAGAGGGCTAATTATGTCTTTTCTAAAAATATTTTTTACAGCCTGGCTCTTAAGTGTTGCAGCCGTCACCCTAGCAGAGGGAGAACCTAGCCATGCGCATCATAACGCCGCTGTGTTAAAGCAAACGGTGCGCGAGGTCAGCATTCGCATGGACGATAACATGCGCTTTACGCCGCAGTTTATTGATGCTAAGCAAGGCGAAACCGTTAAATTAAAAGTCGTGAATGCAGGTAAAATTCCACATGAATTGGTGCTAGGGCCAAAGCATGAATTGCTGGAGCACGCTAAAGAAATGCGCCAAGGCACAGGGCACGGCCATCACAACACCAACGCCATTACTTTAAAGGCAGGCGAGCAAGGTGAGATTGTATGGCAATTCAAAAAAAGCGGTACGCTGGATTTTGCTTGTTTAATTCCTGGGCATTTTGAGGCGGGCATGAGTGGAGAAGTGCGGGTTAAATAACCTCCGCACTTTTAAATTACTCAAATTTTGCCCAGATAGGGGCGTGG
>JAYRHO010000332.1:0-10913 GCA_041907245.1 Saccharospirillaceae bacterium | reverse complement strand
TCCGCCTGCGCAACCAGCTCGCACTGCATCGGCAACGCCATGGAGCTGATTCAATGGGGTAAGCAAGACATCGTTTTTGCAGGTGGCGGCGAAGAAGAACATTGGTCCATGACCATGCAGTTTGACGCCATGGGTGCACTGTCTACGCAATACAACGACACCCCCGAAACCGCCTCTCGTCCCTATGACGCCAACCGCGATGGCTTTGTGATTGCAGGCGGCGGCGGCATGTTGGTTTTAGAAGAATACGAACACGCCGTAAAACGCGGCGCCAAAATTTACGCCGAACTGGTTGGCTATGCCGCCACCTCAGACGGTGCCGACATGGTGGCCCCCTCAGGTGAAGGTGCGATTCGCTGTATGAAAGAGGCTTTGGCCATGGCAGGCAACCCCAAAGTGGACTACCTCAACACCCACGGCACCAGCACGCCAGCAGGCGACATCACCGAGCTTGGCGCGGTTGCCCAAGCTTTTGGCAACGACATCCCCCCCTTAAGCTCGACCAAGGCACTGACAGGCCACTCCTTGGGTGCAACTGGGGTGCAAGAAGCCATTTATTGCCTGCTTATGCAAAAACACGGCTTTATCACGGGCAGCGCCAACATCAGTGAGCTGGATGAAGGCGCAAAAAGCTTCCCCGTTGTGCGCGAAAACCGCGCAGCCAAGCTGCACACAGTCATGTCCAACAGCTTCGGCTTTGGTGGTACTAACGCTTGTCTAGTTTTTAAATCGCTTTAAAATGACCCGCCTAGCGCCCAATGACTATTTCGGCTGCGCCCAAGCGTTAACGCTTAGGCCTAGCCCTTACCCCAAGCATTTTTTCGATAGGAATTAAGTCGGCATTTTCTTATCTAACACTGGCTGACCGTCCCTATTGCATGCCCAATGGATCGATTTGATGACCAAAAAGACTGAACTTAACACCAACAACGAACGCTACGTCGATCAACTTTTTCAGCAAGCCGAGCAACTCTCTGCCAACTATTCGCTGTTTCAAAAATACGAAGACAACGCCGTAGACCATCGTGTAAAGGGCTTAATCTCCCCAGGGCGCTGCAATAAAGAGGTTGAGCGCCTAAGCAAGCTCACCATCGACAGCTACATCGAACAGGTGGTCGCACCCAGCGAAAAAGGCAGTCGCACCAGCTCGCGTGAAGTAGTACAAGACATCATCTTGCGCCCCATTACCGAGTACGAAGACGGCCCACTGTACTGCGTTGAAGCCGAAATCGACTTTAATGGCCAGCCTCGCCGCATTGGTTTTATTTGCCAAAATCGTGAGTTTGCCAACGGTGTGTGGGGGCCTCAGCATCACAACCATGCCGCACAAAAAGCGCGCGAATACGCCCGCCGCTCCATGCCCATTGTGACCTTTATCGACACCCCAGGGGCAGACGCTGGCGAAGTCGCCAACGCCAACAATCAAGCGCACAGTATTTCGCACCTCATCACAGAAATGGCCAACAACGACGTGCCGACGCTGGGGATTATTTGGGGAGCGGGTTATTCAGGTGGCGCGATTCCTTTGGCCACCACCAACATTCTGCTTAGCGTACGCGACGGTATTTTTAATACCATTCAGCCACAAGGCTTGGCCTCCATCGCGCGCAAATACAATTTATCCTGGCAAGAGTGCGCCAAATTTGTTGGCGTGTCGGCTTTTGAGCTGCGTGCTGCGGGCATTATTGATGGCATCATCGATTACGCCCCCACCGATGCCGATGAAAAACGTTTCAATCTGCTGCAAGCCATAGTCACAGGCATTCAGTCCATTGAAGACAGCTCCAAAGATTTCGTGCGCCACAATCCCTATTTGATGGATCATTACCAGCACAGTATCGAACGCTTTTTGACCCCCTCTGATAAGCTGGCCAAATTACAAAAAGGCGCGAATTTCTTTCTGGCGTCCAACCCCACCGAACACATTAACCTCTTTGGTTTAAGTTATCGCTACACTCGTTATTTACGCTTGCGCGCTCGTATTCATTCCACCTCATTGGAAAATTACGGACGACTGGCGGCCAAAGAAATTCCCGAAGGCCAGCTGCAACAACGTCTTGAACGCGACACCCAGCGTAAATTCCAAAATTGGCTACAAGCGCCTGAAAAAATTGTTTACGACGATCAGCTGCACAAAAGCTGGAAAAATTTTTGGAATAAATACGAAGACCGCGACGGCAACCGTGGCACCATCGCGCGGATGTTTTTTGGCGAGCCGAAAAACAACTACATTAAAGCCAAACAAGACCTGTGTTTTAACCTTGGCTTGTATTTATTCAACCGCTGGAAATCCGACTCGGCTGTCAACTTTCAAGGCCTGTTAGACTACCTTGAAAACTACAAGCAAAGTCGTTTTTTATTGCGCGCCAATGATATTTTAGACGCCGCTGTTATTGCGGATTTTATTGAAAATAAAAAGCATCCTTTAGCCGCTTATCTGCGCGAGCAGGTGGCTCACGAAAACCGTCAAGAAATTGCTCAGGGCCTTGCTAAAGAAAAGAACAAAGGCAGTTTAAAACAGGCCATTGCCACGGCATTAAACAGCGTTTTGCAAGCGGATTTAATTCCTGAAAACGTGCGCGAAAAACTGAAGCTGTCGGACAACGCCAAAGCCTTAATCAACGGTTACGTTGCTCGCCCTATTGAAGCCAACCGTCGTATTTTAGAAGAAACGCTCGCACCAAACATTCAATTCCGTCAGGATAACATTCAAAATCCAGCCAATTCCGACACCACCATTCTCGATGCCATTTTGCACGATGAGCTGCGCGAAGAATTTACCCTCGTGTGTCACAACATGCTGGTGTTTGGTCAGCTTTATGACAACTTCATCAATAATTTAGTTGGTGTTGCTAAGGAAGCAAACGAAACGCGTGAGCTGTCCTTTGAATCGTTAAAAACTTTACTGGAAAAATCGTTAGCGCAATCGAGCAACAGCGCCCAAAGCCAAGAAGCCTTCAGCCATTGGCTCAGTTATTTTATTAAAAGCTCACAACGCGGCGATTTCTTAAAGTCCGTTGAAGAGTGGAAAAAACTGGCATTTCCGCGCTTATCCGACACGCTTTTTGTGGTCATTACCTTTATTTTTGAAAAACTGTTGCCTGAATATCACGCCGCAGAAAAAGAAGGCAAAAACTACAATGGCCGCATCAACCCAGTGTCCATTGGTCGCCGCAAAGATTTCTGGAATCGCCTCACCATGGCCTACCACGACTTGTTGATTCAACAAGTATTGGACGACGGTAAACGCCAAAAAACGACTTCAGCCAAAGCCATTATCGAGCGCTTCTTTAACGATTTTGAAGAAACCAGTGCCTCGTTAATGTCCGCCGACCCTGTGGCTTTCCCAGGTTTCCGTAATTCCATCGAAGAAGCCTTAAAGAAAAACATCACGCCCTGCGGTGTGATCACAGGCATTGGCACGATTAAAATTGGCAATCGCCAACAACAAGTGGGCGCGCTGGTTTCCAACTTGGATTTCCAAGCGGGTGCGTTCGACATGGCCTCTGCCGAAAAATTCTGCAAACTCATGGTGGAATGCGCGCGCTTAGGCTTGCCCATTGTTTGCTTTGTGTCTTCAGGCGGAATGCAAACCAAAGAAGGCGCAGCGGCGTTATTTTCGATGGCGGTTGTCAACGATCGCATCACGCGCTTTGTCCGCGACAACGACCTGCCTATCGTTATTTTTGGCTTTGGTGATTGCACAGGCGGCGCACAAGCCAGCTTTGTAACTCATCCTTTAGCACAAACTTATTATTTCTCTGGCACCAACATGCCTTTTGCGGGGCAAATCGTTGTGCCTAGTTATTTGCCTAGCACCTGCACGCTGTCCAATTATCTATCGGTTTCCAGCAATGCCATGGACGGCTTGGTTCGTCATCCGTTCTTGCCTGAAATCGACGAACAATTACGCGCCATCGACCCCGATATGCCCATCGCCCAATACAGCGTTGAAAATGTTTTGGATCGCATTTTACAAGGCTTTATTACCGCCAAACATTTTGCCCCTGCCACAGGCAGCACCATCAGCAAACAAAAAATCTATGGTGATATTAAAAAGGTCTTAATTCATGCGCGCGGCTGCACCGCCGTTAAATTGATTCGCAAAGCCCAAGACAACGATATTCAGGTCGTACTGATCGCCTCCGACCCCGATATGAACTCCGTTCCTGTGGATATGCTCGGGCCTAAAGATCGCGTCATTTGTATTGGTGGTAATACCCCAGACGAAAGTTATTTAAACGCCAAATCCGTATTGCGTATTGCACAACATGAAGAAGTAGATGCTTTACACCCAGGTATTGGTTTCTTATCAGAAAGCAGCCAATTTGCGGCATTGTGCGGTAACCACCAATTAAACTTTATTGGCCCCCCCGTATCCGCCATGGAAACCATGGGTAATAAATCCAACGCCATCAACACCGCTATGCGCGTCAAAGTACCCGTCGTGCCTGGCTCACACGGTATTTTAACCAGCTCAGCCAATGCGGCGGCGGTGGCAGAAGACATTGGCTACCCCGTATTGCTTAAAGCCGTACACGGTGGCGGCGGCAAAGGCATTCAGGTGGTCGAAAGTGCAGATAAAATTCACACACTCTTCCATCAGATTTCGACCGAAGCCAAAGCGGCATTTGGCAATGGCGACGTGTATTTAGAAAAATACGTTACCTCTTTGCGCCACATCGAAGTGCAAGTACTGCGTGACAGCCACGGCAACACCAAAATTTTAGGTTTGCGCGACTGCTCGGTGCAGCGTAACAACCAAAAAATCTTTGAGGAATCGGGTTCTACCATGCTCACTCCTGAGCTGGAGCAAGCCGCTTACGATTACGCCGAAAAACTCTCCGACGCCGTAGATTACGTTGGCGCAGGCACCATCGAATTTATTTTCGATTTAAGTGCTCAGACCATTTATTTTATGGAAATGAATACCCGCTTGCAGGTGGAACACCCTGTTACTGAGCTGGTTTCTGGCGTGGATATTGTCAGTACGCAATTTCATATTGCCGAAGGCAAGAACATTCAAGATCTCAAGGCCAACCCCAAGGGTTACGCTATTGAAGTGCGCGTAAATGCCGAAAAAGCCGTCATTAAAAACGACCGTGTCGAATTTGTACCAACCCCTGGTTTAATTCGTGATTGCGTGTTGCCGCAAGACGACAATATTCACTTAATTGCCATGGCCGCCCCTGGCAAACAAGTATCGCCTTTCTACGACAGCTTGATTGCGCAAATTATTTGCTATGGTCAAGATCGTAACGACACCATCGCCAAACTGCGCGCCTATCTTGACCGCGTACGCATTACTGGGGTTTGCACCAACATTCCCCTGCTCAAACGCGTGTTAGACGATCGAGTTTTCGTGGAAGGCATTTACGACACCACTTACCTGCCACAATTCTTAGAGCGCATCGACACCGACGCCTTAGTGCGTGATATCGAAGACGCCGCCGATATGCACAGCAACAGTGTGAATTTGGATAGCCTGCGTATTGAAGGTTCGGATGAATTAAAAGTACTGTCACCCACAACCAGTATTTTCTACAGCTCCGCCGCGCCGACTGAGCCTCCCTTTGTTAAAGAAGGCGATGTGATTGCTATCGATCACACACTGTGTTTGATGGAAGCGATGAAAATGTTTACGCCTCTGAGCCTAAAACAATTCAACCGCGCAGGTCACGAGCTCTATGCCGCCGATCGTAAATACAAAGTGACACGCATCCTCAACAGCAATGGCCAACAGGTTAACCAAGGCGACTTGCTCTTTGTCTTAAAACCTGTACATAGCTAATCGCTTAGCCTCTGCTAGACTCAAGCCGTTATTACGACTTGAGCCTAGCCGATGCCAACACGTTCTATTCTCTGGCGCATTATTCTCTATTTCGCCCTCGCTTCTTTTGCGGTTTCCGTTTTGGTTGCGCTCGCCACCATTGCGTGGGGCTACCAACAACAAACGCAAGCCTATCAGGATAAACTCGATGACATTAAAAGCGGTTATTTGATGTCTTTGGGTGCCAGTTTGTGGTTTTACGACGAAGCGCAATTACGCAGCCAAATAAAAGGTATTTTAAATTTGGGCGATATTTCCTATCTGCATATCGCCGACAATATGAATCTAAGCATTGAAGAAGGTGAGCGCCCACATATCAGCCAGATCAACGCCATTCCCATTATTTTTGAACAAGAAAAAGTGGGGCTATTAGAGCTGGCTTTTGATCAAGATCGCGTGATTCAAAAAGCCACACACAGCGCGATGAATACGTTCTTTGCCCAATTATTGAGCTTGGTATTATTGGCTTTGTTGTTGGGCATCATAGTGCATCGTTTTATCAACAAACGCATCCGCGCACTGGCCGAAGAAGTCGAGGCACATAGGCAACACGCTATCTTTAAACCGCTGTCCGTACCCACCAGCACCAGCAACGATGAAATTGATGTTTTGCTTAGGGCTTTTAATGCTTTAAGCGCACAAATGAACGACGAGTTAAAACAAAAAACCTTGGCTCAGCAGCAATTAAAAATAATCAATCTCGAACTGGAAGACCGTGTTACTGAGCGCACGCACAACTTACAAAAAACCGTGGATGAACTGCACCAAACCTTAGAGCAGCTGCATAGCACTCAGGGCAAACTGATTGAAGCAGAAAAGCTGTCTTCGCTCGGCGGCATGGTCGCAGGTATTGCACACGAGATAAATACCCCGCTGGGTTTGTGCATTACCATGCAATCTTTTTTACAAGACAACTACCAAGCAACCAAAGCGAAATTTGAAGCGGGTAAAATTCAAAAACAGGAGTTTAGTGATTTTCTTGCCGTGCTCGATGAAAGCCTAGGTATTTTGGATAAAAACTTACAGCGTGCGGCGCAGCTTATTAAAAGCTTTAAGCAAGTGTCCGAGGATCAAACAGGCGAACATATTCGCAAAGTCATGCTGCTCGATTATTTGCACGAAATTTTAGAAACGCTCTCGCCTAAATTTAAAAAGACACAGCATAAAGTAGTTATCAATTGCCCTGAAACACTCTGGGCACAGACTTGCGCGGGGGCAATCAGCCAAGTCTTTACCAATCTCATCATGAACTCGTTACTGCATGCCTTTGAACACCAAGAAGCAGGCACCATTCATATTGAAATTGGTGAAGACAAGGGGCTAATCATTGTGCATTTCAATGACGACGGTGTGGGCTTAAGTGCCGAAGGCAAACAAAAAATATTTGAACCCTTTTACACCACCAAAAGAGGCCAGGGCGGTACAGGTTTAGGCATGCACTTGGTGTACAGCATCGTACACCAGCGCTTAAAAGGTGAAATTCAACTTGAGGACGTGCCTGTAGGCACGGGCTTCGTCTTACGATTTCCGCAGATTCTTGCCGATGAAAACGCGCTATAGGCCTTTTACGGCATAGATAGCGCCTGTGTTGCGCCAATAGCCGCGATAATCCATGCCGCAACCAAAAATAAAACGGTCTTCAACATCCAAACCAATAAAGTCGATTGTTAAATCGGTATTTTTACGATCGTGTAATTTATTGACCAAAACGGCGGTATAAATCTTTTGGGCACCCTGCGCTTGGCAGGCTTTAACCACTTCAGCCAAGGTATTACCTTCATCAAAAATATCATCGAGAATTAATACCGTGCGCCCCATCATGGGCACGGAAGGCGGAGCTTGCCATTGCAAATCGGCCTGGCCTTTAAATTCACCGCGATAGCGGGTGGCGTGCAGATAACCTTGCTCCAACGGGAAACGCAAACGCGGCAACAGCTGCCCCGCCATCACCAACCCCCCGTTCATGATGCTGTAAACCACAGGCAAGCTGTCTTGCAACTTGGCGGTAATCTCACGCGCCAGCTTGTCGTAGGCCGCATTCACTTCGGCTTCGGTTTTGAGGAGATCGGCTTGTGCCATGACTTGTTTCAGTTCGTCGAGGGTAGGAGCTTGCTTCATGGCGATACCTTAATAATCGGTTTATTCGGGCGTTAAAGCCCGCTATGGTAGCCACAGCCTGAAAGGCACGCAACGGGCTATCTCTAAAAAGACGATTCCCTGCTATTATGACGCCTTTTTATTTTCTGCCTTACCACTCATGCCTGCTCACCTACTTATTTGCCCGCTGTGCCAATCCGCGCTCACCCTAAGCGCGAAAAATTGGCATTGCGCCCTAGGCCACAACTTTGATCTGGCACGAGAAGGCTACGCTAACCTACTCGTGGTGCAGCATAAAAAATCCAAAGCCCCAGGCGATAGCCAAGACATGGTCGATGCACGCACTCGCGTGCTCGAAAGCGGTATTTATCAGCCGATTTCCGACCTGATCAACCAATGGGTACAGGCGGCTAGCTTGCCCTTAGCAAATGCACAGATTGCCGACATCGGTTGCGGCGAAGGCTATTACACCGAACGCTTAGAGCGCAGCTTACAGGCGCAGGGCACGTCCCATGTGCTGTACGCGGTGGACATCGCCAAAGAAGCCATCAAACGCGCGGCCAAGCGCAGCAAAAGCATTTACTGGCTGGTTGCCTCTGGCGGGCGCTTGCCCTTGCAAGCCCAAGGGCTGGACATCATCGTCAATCTGTTTACCAACCCCATGCCCCAAGGCTTTCGCCAAGCGCTCAAAAAAGGGGGGCAGGTCTTTATCGTCTCCACAGGCGCGCAGCACCTGATGGAATTGCGCCAACGCATTTACGATGAAGTGCGCCTAGACAGCTACAACCCACAAGAAAACATGCAACAGCAAGGGTTTTCTTTACGCCAAGAACAACGTTTAAGCTACGCTGTTACGCTCAACAGCCCTGCACAGATTCAAGATTTACTGTTCATGACACCACACCGCTATAAAATTCGCCCGCAAGCACTGGAAGCCTTACAACAATTAAGTACACTGACTGTCCGTGTTGAGGTGCTGGTGCAACAGTTTTCCCTTGATGCTTCGTGCGAGGACATCCTGCCATGACTCAAGTTGATTTTTATGTACTTGCAGGCAAAAGCCAGCTGGAACAAATGCAGTTTGCTTGTCAGTTATTGGCGAAAGCACAACAAAAAAACAACCGCGTTTTTATTCACACCGACAGCGAAGCCTTGGCCAAGCAAATGGATGATCTGATTTGGACGTACAAACCACTTAGCTTTTTGCCGCACAGTTTAGAGCAAGACCCCAGCGCACCTGCAAACAGCCCAGTGAGCATTAGCTGGCAAGGCAACCCTGGCCTGCATCACGATATTATGATTAACCTAAGCAAACAGATTCCGCCGTTTTTTAGCCGTTTTGCTCGTTATATAGGGGTTGTGGTGCAGGACGACAGCATTCTGGCGGCCACACGCCAACACTATAGATTTCTAAAAGATCGCGGCTATCAAATTACTACGCACGACATGAGGCTACCAGGATGACCCCCTCCAGACCCAAAGACACGCCCACAAATTTATTGCGTGAATTGGAAAACTTACAAAAAGTACTCGATGGCTTCAGCGACGATTCTTTCGACGCCACAATCCCTATTCTGGAGCCCATCGCCGACGACATTCCTGTGTTGAATGAGTTTTTTGAAGACAAAAAAGTCAATGCGCTTAAGGCTGTTGCTAAAGCGTCCGTGCCCGCGCCTGCACCTACGGCCACGACACCCAAGGCTCGCACCGAGCCACCTGTCAACATCCCCACCCTAGGCGCCAATCAAATGATTCATAAACCCAGCGGCAATCCCTTCTTGCCACAATCCATGCTCGACAAACTCACCGTCGAGCGTGAAGCGGCGCAGCACAGCGCCGAAGAAGCGCACCGCACCATGCAAAAAGTGATGGAACAAAAGCAACAGCGCGCGCAAACGGGTTTGGCGGGCTTAGGCAAAGAGCTGAGCAACGCCCAAAAAGACAAGCTTATTACGCAGATGGTCGAAGAAATGCTGCCGCAAATCGCCGAGCGCCTACGCGACAAGCTGAAAATCATGCTAAGCCGCTGACCTCAAAGCACACTTCCGCTATAATCCGCCGCATTTTATTTCCGCTCAAAAACTCGCCCTGCCCTCGTTTAGTAACCTAAACAGGGGGCGAGTTTGAGTTTTTTATTTTCGCCTAAAGCATTCAGACTAAGAGCAGCCCATGGAAAAAACCTACAACCCAAGCGCCATTGAACAAAGCCTGTATCAAAACTGGGAAAAACAGGGCTATTTTGCGCCCTATCAAGACGGTCTCACAGGCGATGGCTATTCCATTATGATTCCCCCGCCCAACGTCACGGGTTCGTTGCACATGGGTCATGCCTTTCAGCACACCATTCAAGATGCGCTCATTCGTTATAACCGTATGCTGGGTAAAAAATCCTTATGGCAAGTCGGTACCGACCACGCGGGCATCGCCACGCAAATGGTGGTGGAGCGTAAACTCGCCGCTGAAAACCAGCCCGACCGCCATGCTCTTGGCCGTGAAAAATTCCTAGAAAAAGTTTGGGAATGGAAAGAGCACTCAGGCGGCACTATTACCCGCCAAATGCGCCGTTTAGGTAACTCGGTAGACTGGGATACCGAGCGTTTCACCATGGACGAGGGTTTTTATAAAGCCGTGCAGGAAGTCTTTATTCGCTTGTATAACGACGGTCTGATTTACCGTGGCAAACGCCTAGTAAACTGGGACCCGAAACTGCACACCGCCATTTCCGACCTGGAAGTGGAAAACAAAGAAAGCAAAGGCCATATGTGGCACTTGCGCTATCCGCTCGCGGACGGCCTTAAAACCTCAGAAGGTAAAGACTATATAGTGGTCGCCACCACGCGCCCTGAAACCATGCTCGGCGACACAGGCGTAGCCGTAAACCCAGAGGATCCACGCTATAAAGACCTCATTGGCAAAGAAGTGATTCTGCCCTTAGTGAACCGCCGCATTCCGATTGTGGCCGACGAACACGCCGATATGGACAAAG
>JAYRHO010000331.1:0-2504 GCA_041907245.1 Saccharospirillaceae bacterium | reverse complement strand
GTGCCTAGGTGCACGCGCCATATCAGTCGTTCAGGAGCGCGACCTGGGCTTTCGTGTCAACGCGGAAAGCGGCGCTGTAAAGCGCGGGCTGGTTCGCACGCGCGGCGATAACAAAGCGGTACTCGCCCCCAGCGGCGGGGTTGTACCAGCGCGTTTCGTATTCGGCCATGCCGTCTTTGGCCTCATCCAGATAACGCACTTCGATGTCGTAACCTTCGTCATTGATGCGGTTGCCATTTACAATCAAAGGCACCCAAGCTTGGCCTTCACGCTTTTCAACCTGAACCAAGGCTTGATGCAGGTTGATTTGGCTGGCGTTCACATCGAGCCACTGCACGCGCACATAGTCTTCATCACGGTCTTTGCTGGCCAGCACAGTTTCAGGCTGCTTCAGCAAGGCGCGTTGACCTTTGGCCTCCTGGGTTTCGGGGTAGAAATTATTCACGGTCAGCAGGTAATCCCAGTTGGGCTTCATTTCCGCGACCGAGCCTTCGCTTAAATAATCTTGCGCCAAATGTTGAAGCTGCGCGGTTAAATAAGGCGTGTTGTTTTTACCATAGAGGGTATGGCCGCCTTCGTAATTCTGATAAGCGTACTCTTCGGGCGTGGTGGTGTAGCCAAAATAGCCATTAGAAACGCTGGCCACCCAGGTGTATTTCGGTGCATTCCCCGCCTTGGCAAAAACCTCATCCACCGCTTTGGCGATACGACGCCCAGACTCAACCGTCACCTCAAAGGGCAGCGGCAGCACCACCATGTCGTTGATGCGCAAAATCTGGAACATCACGGTATTGGGGAAGCTGTCTTTCGGCTCCAACAAAGGCTGCAAATAGGCAAAACCTAAGTGTTGCTTGGTGCCTTGGCAGCCGTCTTTGAAGAAGGTGCGGCGAGTCATAAAGTTGCCGCCGTGGAAGAAGGGCATCAGCGTCAGCCAAGGGGTGCGGCGCTCGTACGCGCCTGCGGCAACGGGCGCGCCGACGGCAGCATCTTTACACAGCTCGATACCATCGACCTTGTTGTGTTCACGAATATTCAGCTCACGCGCGGCGCTCGCCAGCGTCACCTTGCTGGTCAGAGCGGGTTCTAGCTCGTTAAAAAGTTCGATGGATGCCGAACCCAGCTTATGACCCAGCTCGCTGGATACCTTCCATTCAACAGGATAATGGCTAACCCAGTTGTCGCCCTCGTCATGGACGTTGGGAGCCATATCGCCGTGCGTGCCGTTGGTCAAGGCCGATACCACCTGCCAAGAGGGCTGGTATTTGTCGGTCATCGCCCATTCCAAGTCGCGCTGCGCGAAACCAAAAACGTCGCCGTTGTAGATATCGACAGGTGCGGCAATGGTGGTGTTGTGCATGGAGAAGCTGCTAAACGCAGCCAAAGGTTTGTATTTGCCGTCTTGGTCTTGGGCATCCACGCGCACCATATAGAGGCTGGGGTTGACGGCTTTGTATTTGGCTTCGGGGTCATCCAAGCTCAGGCCTTTGACGTCTTTATTGAGCACATAAGCGGTCATGGCGCGGTTGCGATTAAGGCCGTAAATGTCTTTTTTGCCTGTAGCAATTTTGGCGGGGCGGCGGATTTCATAGGCGGCGATAATGCCGTCGCTGATTTGATTGACCATCAGGTTGAGATAGCTGACTTCCAGCCACTGGCCGCTGGAGGTGTGCTTGTTGTAGAAGTCGTTATCAAAGAAATTGACGGGCGAGGAATGGGTATGAGAGGCCGTAAAAGCGATATCGGAAGGTTTTAAACCCGTGCTTTCTGCCACTTTGGCGGCAATCATATGGTGCGCCAGCAAAGAAGCCGCAGTGAGGTCGCCCTGCACTATGGCCATAGCGTGGCCTTTGCCATCGCTTAAATAAATCACGCGCGCCTTGATGCGGGTGCGAAAGCCTTCGCCTTTATTGGCCATCACCGAATAGCCGCCCATCGGCATACCCGGTGGCGGGGTAATATCGACACTCACAGCGCCCGCTTCGGCGACGCCGCCTGCGCTTTGGAAGGTGCTTTGCGGTTGAGATACATGAAAAGATTGCGTGCTGGCACAGGCTGCTAAAGAAGCGGCCGCAAGCAGAGTCAGGATAAGACGCATGGGGATAACCTTGGGTTCTTGTTATTTTGTGGCACTCTTGTACCACATTGATAAATAGTCTGGCTATGGCTTTTTTGACTTTTTCCGTACAGGAAAAATTACTGTGCTTTACTCTGGCGCTTTTTCGGCGTTTGGCAGCGAAATCTCACCGCAAATGAGCGCTTCTTTGCGTGCTTTAGGCCAGCGTTTGATCCGCCATTCCAGCTGCATGGCTTCGCGTTTAGAGGCTGCCAAGTAAGTAAACACTACCGTCAAATCGCCCTTGCCGCGCAGAGCCTTCGCACCTTTAAGCCCACCTAACTGGTGCTCCTGTAAGCGCCTACTTACATCGGTGCTGACGCCGCAGTACAGGCTGCCCGAGCCCGTGCGCAGCAAATACAACCACCAAGATGCCGCCGTCTTTTCCTCT
>JAYRHO010000330.1:0-5349 GCA_041907245.1 Saccharospirillaceae bacterium | reverse complement strand
TTGGATCACCTCAGCGGTCAGCCCTGACATTTTGCGCTGGGTGCTGGGGCTGTCCTTCATCGGCATGGCTATTTGGACCATGATTCCCGATAAGATTGAAGAAGAGGAAGCTCGAGTGCTGCGCAATCTCGGCGTTTTTGGTGCCACCTTTGTCGCTTTTTTCCTGGCCGAAATGGGCGATAAAACGCAAATTGCCACCGTGGCCTTGGCGGCACACTATGCCACGCCGCTGTTGGTTGTCTTGGGCACCACGCTGGGTATGCTGATTGCCGATGTGCCTGCGGTGTTTGTGGGTGACAAGCTGGCGAGCAAAATCCCAATGAAACTGGTGCACACTGTTGCCGCAATCATCTTTGCCGTACTAGGGATAGCGACTTTAGTGGGTGTCGATTCTCGGTTTGGCTTCTAAGGCGAGCACCCATGCACACCGAAAACGCATCTGCTTGGACTCACGATCACGTCTTTGACTCCAGCAACGCAGCGGCCGAGCGCGGCACGCGCCTAGTCATGTGGATCACCGCCATCACTATGGTGGTGGAGATTGTCGCGGGTTGGTGGTTTAACTCGATGGCATTGCTCGCCGACGGCTGGCACATGAGCTCGCACGCCGTAGCAATTGGTTTGTCGGCGTTTGCCTACGCCACCGCGCGACGATACGCCCAAGACCCACGCTTTGCCTTTGGTACATGGAAGATCGAGATTCTTGCCAGCTTTGCCAGCGCCATTTTCTTGCTGGGCGTGGCGGTGATGATGTTGGTGGGCTCAGCAGAGCGCATCGCTTTGCCGCAGCCCATTCAATATCAAGAAGCCATCGTCATCGCTATTTTAGGGCTGGTTGTTAATGTGGTGTGTGCGCTGATTTTGGGTAACGCACATCATCACGGGCATGGTCACTCTCATCACGAACACAGCCACGAACATGGTCACTCTCATGCTCACGAACAGGCGCACAGCCACAGCGATCACCACCAAGACCTCAACCTCAAATCCGCCTACCTGCATGTGATTGCGGACGCTGCGACTTCCGTGCTTGCCATCGCTGCACTCTTTGGTGGTTGGCTCTTTGGTTGGTCGTGGCTCGACCCACTGATGGGCCTTGTCGGTGCCTTGTTAGTTGCGATTTGGGCTAAGGGGCTTATTGCGCAGACGAGTAAGGTGTTGCTCGACCGTGAGATGGATCATCCCGTGGTCGATGAAATTCGGGAAGTGGTCGAAGCCGAAGATCTCGACGGTAGCACTCGCATCACCGATTTGCATGTTTGGCGTGTCGGCAAGCAGGTTTATTCTTGCGCGATAACGGTGCTGACTCAAAATCCCGCGCTGACACCAGACATGGTGCGCAAACGCCTGTCCGTGCATGAGGAAATTGTTCATTCGACCATCGAGATTCATTACGACCTCGATACCGCCAGCAAGCCGTCACAACAAAAATAAAGAGTGAGCCGCCATAGAAAGCAAAAACGCGAGTAAAACCAAAATCCCTGCGGGTATTTGGGTAAACGCAAAGGCTTGGCGCTGTTTGGTTACGCCCTGGGCGCGGTCACCAAACCGCTTTTTGCCATCGCACCCACTACGGGCATGGTGCTCACTGCACGCCTGCCGATCTGCGCGGCACGGCTTTTGGGTTTTTTAATCTGGTCAGCGGGCTGGCCATGCTGGTCGCCAGTGTCGTCGCAGGGCTTCTGTGGGATCAGCTTGGGGCTCCTTTACTTTTTATGCGGGTGCGGCTTTCAGTGCGCTGGCCTTATTGGGTTTGTATAAAAAATTCTAGGGCCTAGCCCTCCTTCTTGGCACGCGGCATGGCCGAGAGCAAGGCCATCAGCAGTGCCGCCACATAGGGCAAAGACTGCACCAATAAAGCCGCCATCCAAAACTTCACGTCTGGGCTGGGAATCTCTTGGGTGAGGCCAATGCCCAGCGCCGCGCCCCAGAGCAACAGCATGATAAAGACTTCTTCGCGCGCTTCGGCCAAGGCCACCAAGATGCCGTGATTGCTGGCCATTTTGGGCGTGCGGAAAAAGGGGATGGTTTTGGTAAACGCGCCATAGAGCACCGCTTTGGCAATGGTGTGCGACAGCGCCAAGCCCGCAATGGCGGCTTGCAGCGAGCGATAAAAATCCACGCCTACGGCTTTGCGGTAAAGGTACAAAATCTTGCCCAGCTTAAAGAAAAACAGCGCCAAAGGCGGAATGGCAAAAATCAGCAGCGGTGGGTCTACGCGGCTTGGCACAATAATCATCGCCGCCGACCACAAAAGCGCACCTAGAGTAAAAAAGATATTCAGACCGTCGGCAATCCACGGCAGCCAGCCTGCAATAAAGTGGTAGCGTTGGCCGACATCCAGCGCACTGCCCTTGCCGCGAAACAGCGCCTTGGCGTGGCCTTTCATGATTTGCATCGCACCGTACGCCCAGCGGAAGCGCTGTTTTTTGTAATCGACAAAGGTGTCGGGCATCAGCCCTTGGCCGTAGCTGTTTTGCACATAGGCGGCGGCATAGCCTTTTTCAAACACGCGCAGCCCAAGCTCCGCATCCTCACAAATTGTCCAGTCCGCCCATTTCAGCTCGTCCATCACGCGGCGGCGAATCATAGTCATGGTGCCGTGTTGGATGATGGCGTTGCGGTCGTTGCGGGTAATCATGCCGATATGGAAAAAGCCCTTGTATTCGGCGTAGCACAGGCGTTTGAAGGCGCTTTCGTCGCTGTCGCGGTAGTCCTGTGGCGATTGCACCACGGCAATTTTGGGGTCGGCAAAGAGCGGCACCATGTGCTTGAGCCAGTTGGGACTGACGCAGTAGTCGGCGTCGATCACCGCCACCACTTCGGCATCGGGGGCGGTAAAAGGCAGAATGTAATTGAGCGCGCCGCCTTTAAAACCTGCCAAGGGCGCGACGTGGTAAAAGCGAAAGCGCGCGCCGAGTTTTTGGCAGTGCGCTTCCACGGGCTGCCACACGGCAGGGTCATTGGTGTTGTTGTCGATCACCAGCACTTCAAAATCGGGGTAATCCAGCGCAGCTAAGGCATCGAGTGTTTGCATCAGCATCTGCGGCGGTTCGTTGTAGCAAGGCACATGCACTGAGACTTTGGGGCGGTAGGCTTGGTCGGCCAGCACAGGTTCAAAGGGGCGGCGGCGGTTGCGCGTCCACACGGTTTCGGCCAGCTCGTGCGCTTCGGTCAAAAGCACAATAAACACCCCAAGCGCCCCTACACCCAAAAGCCCACCCACCAAGAGGCTAAACCAAGTGCTGTATTGCTGGCTGTAGTCGTAGGCAATCCACACCAAGGCCGAGCCGCCAATAAAAGCAATAAAGGTAAGAAAAGTGCGGCCGCGCTGGCGCAAGGAGGAGCTGTCGATCAGAAGCAGCGCCAAGGACAACAGCCCCATCACCGCCGAGGCCACCGCCAGAATGCGCCATTGCGGAATGGCCACCACCGGGCCTGCAAAAGGAAACTTGGGCTGGCGGTCGAGGTTATAGACGCCCCAGTAGGCGCCCACTGCGCCTTCGTCGCGCGCTTTCCAAGGCTGGTCGAAAGCTTCAATCACATAGTAGTTGTAGCCTTTGGCATTTAAGGCGTTGAGCAAGGTGCGCAAATAAATGGCTTGGTCGGCTTGGTCGGCTTGCGCGTTGCCACGCGTACGGCCATTACTTGGCCAGCCCACCTCGGCCAGTAGCAGCGGTTTTTTTGGAAAGAGAGCCTTTAGCTCTTTAGCGCGCTCCAGCACAAAGGGAACGGAGTTTTCCACCGATACCGATTCCCAATAGGGCAAAACGTGCGCGGCGATTAAATCCACATGCTTACCCAGCTCTGGGTGCTCTTGCCAAACGTGCCACTGCTCGGCGGTGGTAACAGGCACTTTCACCGAGGCGCGCATACGGTCTAAGTAGGACATCAGCTGCTCGGGCGTCACTTCTTCGCTGTAAATCGCTTCGTTGCCCACTATCACCCGCACCACGCTGCGCGAGCTGTTGGCGATCTCAATGGCCTTGGCCATTTCCACTTCGTTTTGCACCAGGTCGGCGCTGATCCACACCCCAAGGCTCACACGCATTCCCAGCTCTTCAGCCAAGCGTGGAATATCACCCAAAGTGCCTGCCACCGAGTAGGTGCGAATGTTGTCCGTATGCTGGTTTACCAGCTCTAAATCTTCACGAATTTCATCGTCGCTGGGGTAGCTGTCTTTTTGCGGCGCTTGGCCTGCCCGAAAGGGCGAAAACGAAAAACCCGAGATTTGTTCTGGCCAGTCGGGTGCATTGACAGGACGGTTATACAGCGCCCACAGGCTGGTAAATAACGCCGCCACAGCCATGACGACGACAAGATTAAGGCCGGTTTTACGAGAGGGCATGGGGAGGATTTTCCGCGCAGAAAAAGTTTGGTACAGAAGCGACCATTTGGGCTTGGCATACTACTGCGAGCGCCCGTTAAGGTACAGAGGGAAACCGTTAAAGATGTGCCTCCTTGTGGTTATTGCCCGAGCAAAACACTCAAGTATAATGCCAGCCAGTTTTCCCCCTCCCCTTCTACTCGAGGTATTTATGGAACTGACATCCATCCGTATTAATGGCATGAAATGCGACGGCTGCGCCGAAACCATCACCAACGCGCTCAAAGCCAACGCTGGCGTAGAAAAAGCCACGGTATCTTTTGCCGCAGGCCGTGCTGATGTGAGCTTTGATCGCGCTAAAATCTCCATCGACGATTTAAAACAAGTCATTCGTGAAGCAGGTTACGAAATCAAGCCTTCTCATGGCGATGGTATGTGCTGCGGCTCTTGCGGCGGCTAAGCTTGCCAAGCGTTCAGCGCCACACTAGGCACTGAACGCTTTAGCCTAAAGAGTTAGACGCTCTGGGGCTTCTTCCCTACAATGCCGCTTCTTCTTATGTGATCGACACCACCATGCAGCAACGCGGCTCCGCTTTGGCGCTTACGCCACTTCTTTTCTTTCTTGTGCTCTTTTTTGGCTTTGGGCTGTATTACACCTTTCAGGGCGACCCGATGGGCTTTTATCACCTGCGCGCGCCCATTGCGATTTTGCCCGCCATTGCCTTGGCCTTATGGCTGGGGCGCAAGCGTGGCAAAGCCCCGCTCGATAGCCTGCTTAAAGGCATGGGCGAACCCAGCATCATGCTGATGTGCCTGATTTTCTTGCTGGCGGGGGCTTTTGCGCAGGTCACACGGCAAATTGGCGGCGTGGACGCCACCGTCTACTTAGGCATCACCGCGTTACCGCACGAGCTGTTACTGCCTGGGATTTTTGTTATTGCCAGCCTGATCGCGCTGCCTGCCGCCGCCCTCACCGCCTTAATTTTATTTATGCAGCCCAGCAGCGGCGACCCCATCCTGAT
>JAYRHO010000329.1:0-1809 GCA_041907245.1 Saccharospirillaceae bacterium | reverse complement strand
GGACGCGCATCGTATCACCAAACAAGTTGAAAACAGCATTCGCGCGGTTTACTCCGACGCTCAAATTATTATTCACCAAGACCCCGTATGACGATGCTGACAAGGATTGTTCTGTGCTTTTTTTGTGGTGCTGTTACGCAAAGCTTGGCGGCAAACACTGAGCAAGATCCACAGGACACAACGGTGGGTTTTGAACTCGATCAATCTCGGCAATGGTTGGCAGATTCCATTAACGATTTATCTGGCAGCCTGGATTCGTTTTTTGTGAACACTTTTTTCGGTGAGCAAATTACCGAAGAAGAGCGCACGGGTAGCACAGGGCGTTTGGCCATTTTTTCGCGCCGTGAGCTGCATTCCTTGGATCAGGTGGACGTGAAGTTTGAAGGGCGTTTAAAGCTCGATTTACCTTATACCAACGAGCGCGCCAAAATTTTATTTCAATCGGAAGACGACAGCGGTTATACCCTCAATCGTGATCCTGAAAAAAGTGTTGAAAAGGCCAGCTATTTTACCTCTTTGCGCTTATTGCTAAAGGACAGCGACACTTGGTCATCCGACTTTGATCTGGGTGTGCAATGGGATTGGCCACCCGATCCTTTTGTGCGCTTACGGGCAAAAAAACAAATAGACTTTGCGTTGGTAAATGCTCGTGCGGTGCAGTCGGTTTTTTATTATGTCATTGATGGCTTGGGTGAAAAAACCGAATTGCAGTTTGACCGACCTATAGATGAAAAACGGCTATTTCGTATCGGTGCCGAAGCGCGTTATATGCAAGATAACGACTATTTTGATTTAGATTGTGCTCTAAGCCTTTATAGCAAAATGCCGCACAGCGCGATGTTGGTGGCAAGCCTGGGTGCGAAAGGCGATACTGAGCAAGGTGCGGTATTTAAAGACTACTTTGTCTCTTTGAAATATCGACGCTTGATTTATAAAGATTGGGTTTATTTTGAAGGTACGCCACAGTTGGAATGGAGCGCGGACAGAAATTACCTTATTTTGCCCGTTATTATGTTTCGCATCGAAGCGATGATCGAATAAATAAAAAACGGGGCGTGCGCCCCGTTTTTTTATGAGTTGAAGTAGCCTTCAAACAGTACCGTACTTAAATAGCGTTCGCTGGAGTCGGGAAGAATAGCCACAATGGTTTTGTCTTTGAACTCAGGCAGCTCGGCAATTTTTAATGCGCCAGCCAAAATAGCACCGCTGGAAATGCCTGCCAAAATCCCTTCTTTTTCCATCAGTTCGTGCGCTGTTTTAATGGCCGTGTCGTCGCTAATAGGCTCAACGCGATCCAGTAAAGATAAATCTAAGTTTTTGGGCAGAAAGTTTGCACCTAAGCCTTGAATTTTATGTGGACCAGGTTTGAGTGCCTGACCTTGGCGAGTTTGAGTAATTAAGGGTGAACCTTGTGGTTCAACCGCCACCGAGGTAATGGCTTTGTGTTTTTTTATAAAACGCGACACGCCAGAAATCGTACCGCCTGTGCCTACGCCAGCTACGATGACATCCACGGTGCCGTCGGTGTCGCGCCAAATTTCAGGGCCTGTGGTTTGTTCATGAATGGCGGGGTTGGCGGGGTTTTGAAATTGTTGCAGCATGAGGCGTGTTGCTGCATTTTCTGCGGCATAGGCCGCAGCGGCATCGACCGCGCCCTGCATGCCTTTGGCGGCTTCGGTCAAAATCAGTTTTGCACCCAAAGCTTGCATCACTTTGCGACGTTCGATGCTCATGGAGTCGGGCATGACTAGGGTTACTTTATAGCCGCGTGCCGCGCCCACATAGGCCAAAGCAATGCCGGTATTGCCG
>JAYRHO010000328.1:0-1510 GCA_041907245.1 Saccharospirillaceae bacterium | reverse complement strand
TGTACGGGGTTGTGATCGCCTGTAACCTCGGCAAAGGCTTGAATGTCTGCGCCTGTGACTTGGCGGCTGTATTCGGCGGTCATGCCAACTTTGAGGTTTTCGATAGCGAGAATGGGAGTTTTAGCGTTCATTTTGACTTCCTTGAACAGGTTCTAGTGAGGGAGGGCGGTCATGCTAGACCGTGCGCTTTTATACGCGCCTTTGTGGGTAAAGGCCAGTAGGTAAAAAGGCTGAGCAGGCGAGAGCCGCCTGCTCGGAAGGGCTTGTTCGAGGGCTTACTCGTAGGTGCAAAGGTAGGCGACTTGGCCTTGGGCTTTGACTTTGAATTTCACGTTGGCAGGCACAGTAAAGGCTTGGCCTTGGTTGAAGGTTTGCCAAGCACCAGCGCCTGGCAGCAGCACGTCTAAAACGCCTGACACCAGGGTCATGACTTCTTTTTGGCTGGTGCCAAATTCGTATTCGCCCGCTTCCATTACGCCAACGGTGGCGGGCAGAGTGGCGGTCTGTAGGCCGATGGATTTTACTTTGCCATCGAAATATTCGTTTACTTTTAGCATGAGGTGCTCCTGTTGAAAGCGCGCAGTTTACTCTGAAAGACGGCCAAGAATAAACGCGCGTTTTTAAATGCAGTTGTTAAAAATGATTAGGGCCTTAGCCTTCGATACCGACAACCAGCCAAGGAGCATTGGGCTTACTCAAATCGCGCTCTAAATGCCAAATATCTTGGATGTCTTCTTCGATATTTTCTTGGGTGTCGCGGTAGCGGCCTGTGAATTTCAAGCTCAGTTCTGCCAGTACCGCGCTGTGGTCGGCGCGCACCAGTTGCGCATCGACAAAGAGCACTTCGGTGTGCTGTTCGCCTGCTAGGCTGCTGCGTTCGGCTTTTAAGGCGGTAAACAGTTCGGTGGAAACGTATTCTTCGATGACCGAAAAATCGTTCTTATTCCAAGCTTCTTGCAAGGTGCGGTAGTGGTCGCGTGCGCCAACTAAAAAAGCGGTGAGGTCGAAACCTGAGGGCAGATTCATGGGTACGCTGGGTGCGGCAAAACCGCCGATTTCCGTTACCAAGGGCGTGCGACCTGTGGTTTTGGGCGCTTGCGCACTGGGTGCAGGCGCGTTGTCGTTGTGGCTGGTGCGCGCATAAGCGGGGCTGGGTTGCGCGGCGGCGGCGGGTTTGGCCATGCGCTTAAACAGCATCACTATGACCAGCACCACCAAGCCTATCAATAAAATATCCATCAGCTGGATACCTTCAAAACCACCGTTGCCTAGCATGTAGCCAATCAAACCACCTGCAAGCAGCCCGCCTAACATGCCGCCCATTAGGCCTTTTTTACTGATGCCTGAGCCTGCGTTGGGTTTGTCGGCGGCGGGAGCGGCGTCCTGTTTTTGTGGCGCGCTTTTAGCGGGCGCGGTTTGGTGGCTTTTGCCAAAGGATTTGCCGCCACCTAGGCGCTTGGCCTCGGCAGGCGCGATGCTGAGGGCGAGGGTGAAAATAAGGGCGAATACC
>JAYRHO010000327.1:0-1571 GCA_041907245.1 Saccharospirillaceae bacterium | reverse complement strand
GCAGCTCGAGGAGGTCGATCTCGCAGCCGAGTCCGGCCCGTTGATCCGCAACCCCGAGGCGGCCGTCGGCCGCACGCTGGCGCGCGCGCTGCGCCCCGGGCAGGCGGTGCGCGAGGCCGATCTGAAGGCGCGCCAGTGGTTTGCCGCCAAGCAATCGGAGTTATTCTCATATTAAAGGCCTTGCTGCTATGATGCGCGCTCTGTGAGAAGTGCGGTTAAGGATTGAAAATGCGTTCGCCACGAATTGGCTTTATTGGAATGGGTTTGATGGGTGTGCCGATGAGCCTGCGCTTGCTGCAAGCAGGCTTGCCCTTGTGTGTTTGGAACCGCACCCCTGTTAAAACCCAAAACCTACAAGCTCGCGGCGCTCGCGTAGCCGCCACTCTCAAAGCGCTGTCCGAGCACAGCGATCTTATTTTTTTGTGCGTCAGCAACACCCAAGCGGTGGAAGAGGTTTTGCTTCACAGCGAGCTTTATGGCGCGTTGCGTCATGGTCAGGTGGTTGTCGATTTCTCCAGTATTGCCCCCGATGCCAGCCAGCGAATTGCCGCTGCGCTGGGCGAAAAAGGCGTGGGTTTTGTTGATGCTCCCGTTTCGGGTGGAGTAGTAGGTGCGGAAAACGGCACCTTGGCCATTATGGCAGGTGGCGATGCGAAGCTGATTGAAACCTTGCGCCCTGTCTTGTTGCACTTGGGCGCGCGCGTAACACACATGGGGCCTGTGGGCAGCGGCCAAATTACCAAAATCTGCAATCAAATGCTGGTTAGCTGCAATGTGTTGGTGATGGCCGAGGTCATGGCTTTGGCTGAGCGCGCAGGCGTGAATGCCGCGCGCATCCCCGATGCGCTTAAAGGCGGCTTTGCCGACTCGATTCCCTTGCAGGTGACAGGGCCGCGCATGGCCAATAAGGATTTTGAACCCGTGAAGTGGCACGTCAAAACGCTGCTTAAAGATTTGGATATGGCTCAGGCTTTGGCGCAGCAAATGCACAGTGCCGTACCCATGGCGGGCTTGGGCGCACAGCTGATGCGCTTGCACGCCAGCCAAGGCTTTAGCGACAGTGACCCCAGCACCTTGGTGCTGCAATACGAGGGCAAAGTATGAAGCTGTGCGCCAACCTTACTTTGCTCTACACCGAAGTGCCTTTTTTAGAGCGCTTTGCCTTGGCCGCCGCCGATGGTTTTACGGCGGTGGAGATTCAGTTTCCTTATGACACGCCCATAGTGGCGATTCAGCGTGAATTGATGGCGCATAAGTTACGCTGCGTGCTGATCAACATCCCCGCTGGCGACTTAATGCAAGGTGGTGAAGGCTTGGCCGCCGTGCCTGCGCGCAAAGCTGAGTTTTCGGCCGCCTTGGTGGAGTGCATGGCCTATGCGCGTGCACTGAAAGTGGCTTGTGTGAATGTCTTACCTGGGCGCTGCCTAGATGACAGCAAAAGAGAGGAGTATCTCGAAACCCTGTGCCACAACCTGATTAAAACCGCCGACACCCTCAAGCACTTTGGTATCACCACCACCTTTGAAGCCATCAACACGAAAGATATGCCCGGTTTTTTAATTTCCACCACG
>JAYRHO010000326.1:0-3592 GCA_041907245.1 Saccharospirillaceae bacterium | reverse complement strand
CGCCAAAGTATTCATAAAAAATCTGTTCACTGGGCACACCCAAATGCGCCAAGGCATTACGAGCCAAACTCAGCATCGGGGATGGCCCACATAAATACGCCGCACGCTTTTGATAATCGGGGCAATGCTGTGCGATCTGTTCGGCGCTTAAATAGCCGTGCTCTTGGTCGTTGAGCCAAGTGATTTTGGCTTTGGGCAGGCGCGTCGCCAGCTGCGCCAGCTCGTCTTTAAAGAGGTGGTGTTCGCTATCGCGGGCGCAGTACAGCAAGTGCAAATCAGGGGTTTCTGCTTGGCTTGCCAGCTGCTGCAACATCGAGCGAAAGGGCGTAATACCGCTGCCACCTGCGATCCATAACAGGGGCAGCATCTTACGAGGAAGCTGAAACAACCCTTGCGCAGGGCTTAGGCTGACGTAGCCTAATGCCCTTGAAAACTGCTCTCTAAGCCAAGGCGTGATCAAGCCTGCGGCCTGCACACGAATACTCAGCTCGATCTTGCCTGTTTGGGCAAAATAAGCGGGCGAGGATGAGATACTGAAAGTGCGAGTTTGATAAGCGCCATCTTTGACTGCCGTTAACAATACATGCTGGCCGGCTTTAAAACCTGGCCACAGACGGCTGGGCTTGAGCACCAGCGTATACACATCGGCAAGTTCGCTGCGCACCGCCAGCACCTTGGCGCGATAGGCATCGGCGCGCCACAGTGGCAGCACGGCTTGCACAAAGGGCTCGAAATAAGCCGAAAAAGACGGCAATAAGGTTAGGCTGTTAGCCAGTTTTTGATGAAGCAGCATTGTCTTTTTTTAACCCACAAAAGCACAGTAAGAGAACGCTGTGCTTTTTACGGTTAAGCGGCCAAGCTGTCTAGATCGGATTTTTCAGGTTGGTTTTTGTCCTGTTTTGATACATTTACACTCTGAAAAAATGTGAGCGGTTACTACCAATGAAAACCTTGGAAAATCAGCAGAAAACAAACCGACAAAAGAAAATAATACAACAATAAAACAAAATTTTAAAAACTAATGAATTTTAGAAACAAATGTTTTGGCAAAACCCAGCCTTTTATGCCCCTGTTGTAACCGCCCGTTTTAGCCACAACCGAGTAATAAAGAAGCATAAAAAAAGCACCCCTAAGGGTGCTTTTTAGCGGTCAACCAATCAATCTTAGTGATTGAATTGGTTAGAGGTGTTTTTCGCACCACCGGCTTTCAGAGCATTCTCACCAGAGAAGTACTCTTTGTGATCGTCGCCGATATCTGAACCAGACATGTTTTGGTGTTTCACGCAAGCGATACCTTGACGGATCTCTTTACGCTGAACGCCTTCAACATAACCCAGCATACCTGCTGCGCCAAAGTATTCTTTAGCCAAGTTGTCTACAGACAACGCAGTGGTGTGGTAGGTAGGCAGAGTGATCAAGTGATGGAAAATGTTCGCTTCACGAGAAGACTCGGCTTGGAAGCCCTTGATACGACGATCCGCTTCCGCAGACAGCTCGGTGTTGTCGTATTCAGCAGACATCAGTTTGTCGTAGTTGTAAGCAGATACGTCTTTGCCTTCGGCTTTCCAGCTGTCGAACACTTGCTTACGGAAGCTCAAGGTCCAGTTGAATGAAGGAGAGTTGTTGTAAACCAGTTTGGCATTGGGGTGTACTTTACGCACGTCGTCCATCATGGCTTTGATTTCGTATACGGTTGGGATAGCGGTTTCGATCCACAACAGGTCAGCACCCGCATTGATGGCGCTGATGCAGTCGAACACGCAACGCTCATGGCCAGTGCCTTTGCGGAATTCGAACAGGCCAGAAGCCAAACGCTTAGGACGAACCAGCTTGCCGTTACGGCTGATCAGCACGTCGCCTTCTTTGGTATCAGCAGCAGACACTTCTTCAACGTCTAAGTAAGAGTTGTAGATGTCGCCTTCGTCGCCTTTTTCACGAACTACAGCGATTTGCTTGGTCAGGCCAGCACCTTCAGAGTCGGTACGAGCCACAATCACGCCGTCGTCAACGCCCAGTTCTAAGAAGGCATAACGCAGAGCGCGGATTTTTGAATGGAAGTCCGCATGAGGAACAGTCACTTTGCCGTCTTGGTGACCGCATTGTTTTTCGTCCGCTACTTGGTTTTCGATTTGCAGTGCGCAAGCACCGTTTTCGATCATGCGCTTAGCCAGAATGTAAGTGGCTTCTTCGTTACCGAAACCGGCGTCGATGTCGGCAATGATTGGCACGATGTGCGTTTGGTAGCCGTCGATTTGAGCTTCAATTTCTTTGGCTTTCGCAGCATCGCCAGCGGCACGAGCAGCGTCCAAAGCACGGAATAAACCACCCAGCTCGCGTTGGTCAGCTTGACGCAAAAAGTCATAGATTTCTTTGATCAGGTCGGCAACAACGGTTTTTTCGTGCATTGATTGGTCAGGCAGAGGACCAAACACAGAGCGCAGTGCTGCAACCATCCAACCAGACAGGTACAGGTATTTACGTTCGGTAGTACCGAAGTGTTTTTTCACAGAAATGATTTTTTGTTGAGCCACAAAACCGTGCCAGCAGCCTAAAGACTGGGTGTATTTGGTTTTGTCTTTGTCAAACGCAGCCATATCACGACGCATGATAGCAGCGGTGTATTTAGCAACGTCCAGACCGGTTTTGAATTTGTTTTGCAGACGCATACGGGCTACAGATTCTGCTTGGATAGCAGACCAAGGAGCACCGTTTTGACCAATTACTGCTGCCGCAGCTTTGATTTCAGCTTGGTATGACATGAATCATTCCTTCAAGGTGGTGGATGGAAAAAACGCTCGCATACTATGCCATCGACCTTATAAATACAATCAATGGCATCTATAGCTAACATTCACGCTTATGATGGGCAAAACACCCAAGATTCAGCGTCGAATTACAGGCTCTTTACCCAAGCGCTAAAGGCTGGGCCTTCTTTGGCATGGCGCATGGAATATTCGACAAAGGCTTTCATATAGCCGAGCTTGCCGCCGCAGTCATGTGACTTGCCCGTCATGTAAAAGGCGTTCACTGGCTGCTCTTTCATAAAGCTAAAAATGCCGTCGGTGAGCTGGATTTCATCGCCCGCACCAGGTGGGGTAAAGGCTAAGGTTTCCATGATTTTGGCAGGGAAGACATAGCGGCCCACCACGCAGAGATTGCTGGGAGCTTCGCTTGGGTCGGGTTTTTCGACGATGCTGGCTAAAGGCGCGCTTTGGCCAGGCTTCAGCTCCACGCCGCCTAAATCCACTATGCCGTATTGATTCACCAGCTCATGCGGCACGGGTTCGACCAAAATCTGGCTAACGCCCGTTTGGTTAAACTCACGCACCATGGCGGCTAGATTGTCACGCGTTAAGTCGCAGGCGGCGTTGTCGATCAAGACATCGGGGAGCACTACGGCAAAGGGCGAGTCGCCAATCAAGGGTTTGGCACAGAGCACCGCGTGCCCTAGCCCTTTGGCTTGGCCTTGACGCACTTGCATGATGGTAACGCCCTTGGGCGTAATCGAGCGCACTTCTTCCAATAACTGACGCTTCACCCGCGCTTCCAAGGTGCTTTCCAGCTCAAAGCTGGTATCGAAATGGTTTTCGAT
>JAYRHO010000325.1:0-1799 GCA_041907245.1 Saccharospirillaceae bacterium | reverse complement strand
GGCGCTGCGGCCTCGGCCTGAGGTTCGCCGCTGTCTTCTGCTTTTTTATCGCCCGACAATAAAAAGAAGGCGGCGGCGCCTCCTGCAATAAGCAGCACCAGTACCACGGCAATAATGATAATAAGGAGCTTTTTCTTGCCAGGCTTGGCGCTGTTGTCTGGGGTGTCCAGTTTCAGATCTTCTTCTTTGGCCATAAATCAAATCCTGTTTTCGCTGTCGTTACACACGTATTTGCTGTGCGCAGTTTGGATTAGATTTAGCAATACTTATGCCAGCGATTTTCGCCAATTTTCTGACAAGGGGATTTTAGAGAGAGGATTTTGCGGCCAGATGGAGGCCGTAGGCCTCCTCTGTATAGAACTTACTAGGGCGCGATGCGCAGGGGAATAAAGAGCGCGGAGCCGCGTCTTAGCACACGAATGGGCACATTGCGGCCAACAGGCAAGCTGGCAACCACGTCCTCAAACTCGGCCACTGAGCGAATGCCTTGGCCATAAACATGGGTGATCACATCGCCGTTGTTGATGCCCGCTTGCGCCGCAGGCCCTTGTTTTACCGCACGCACCACCACGCCATCGCCTGCGTTTTTGCGCTGCGCCGCACTGAGCTCGCCCACCACGAGGCCCAAGCGATTTACCGTGGTGTCGGTATTTTTACTGCCGCGCGTCGTAAGCTCGTTGTCACCGCTGTCGGGCATCACGCCTATGGTTACGGCTACTTTTTTGCGCTTGCCGTTGCGCACGACGTCCAAGGTCACACTGCTGCCAGGCTTCACACTACCCACTTCGTGCGGCAGGTCGGATGACAGGAAAATCGGACGGCCGTCAAAGTGGGTAATGATGTCGCCGTTTTTCAAATCGCTCTTGGCCGCAGGGCTGTCTGGCATAATCTGCGCCACCAGCGCCCCTGCCGCGCGATCTAAGCCAAAGGACTCAGCCAAATCTTTATTCACCTCTTGAATCACTACGCCTAGCCAGCCACGACTGACCTTGCCAGAGGTTTTAAGCTGTTCACTGACATCCAAGGCCACATTGATAGGAATGGCAAAAGACACGCCCATAAAGCCGCCTGAGCGGGTGTAAATCTGCGAGTTTATGCCCACCACTTCGCCGTTTAAATTAAACAGCGGGCCACCTGAGTTGCCAGGGTTGATGGCGACATCGGTTTGAATAAAGGGGACGTAGTTTTCGTTGGGCAGGCTGCGGCCTTTGGCGCTGACTATGCCTGCGGTCACGGAGTAATCAAAGCCAAAGGGCGAGCCGATAGCGACCACCCACTCACCGACTTCGAGCTTTTCGGAATTGCCCAGCTTGACCGTGGGCAGATTTTTGGCATCGACCTTAAGCAAGGCCAGATCGCTGCTGGCGTCCGCGCCAATCAGCTTGGCTTCCAGCTCGCGGCGATCGTTCAGGCGCACCACTATCTCATCGGCATCTTGGATAACGTGGTTGTTGGTGAGAATGTAGCCGTCTTTGGAAATGATAAAGCCTGAGCCTAAAGAGGTGCGGTCTGCGCCTTCTTGCCCGCCTTCGGGCACTTCAAAAAAGCGGCGGAAAATCTCGGGCATATCAGGAGGCAAGTTATAGCCTTGCGCGTTAGCCTGACGGGAGCTGGCGCGCTGCACCGTGCTGATGTTCACCACCGCAGGCGACGCCTGTTTGACCAAAGGGCGAAAATCGGGCAAATCCGCTTGAGCTTGGCCACAAAGCAGCAAAGCCAAAACAGCGGACGAAAAAAACGCAGATATTTTCATAACGACACCTGTTTCATTTTTTCTTCATAACACGAGGAGAGAATTT
>JAYRHO010000324.1:0-3215 GCA_041907245.1 Saccharospirillaceae bacterium | reverse complement strand
GTAAACTCACCTTTTCCTGCCCAAATTGACCTTGACCCTCTCTTTAAGCCCTGCCTATGCTCAGCCTGCTTAATTTTCAGCTAAGCAACCCAGTTCCAGCGAAAATAATAATTACAGGAAATTTTTTTATGCCCATTAAAGCTACACCCTTAGCAGGTAAAGGTGGCCGCGTTGCGATCGTCGATGGCCTGCGCACCCCCTTCGCCCGTATTGCCACCCACCTAGACGGACTCAACGCCATCGACTTAGGCGCGATGGTGGTCAAAGAGCTGATGGCGCGTAATAACCTCAGCCAAGAAGACATCGAACAGCTGATTTTTGGTATGACGGTGATGATGCCCGAAGCGCCCTTTATTGGCCGTGAAATCACGCTGGCCTTGGGCTACAACAAGATCGACTCCTACTCCATCACCCGCGCTTGCGCCACCAGCTTCCAGACCGCCGCCACCTTGGCCGACAACATTGCCCTAAGCTACAGCGACATCGGTATTGCAGGCGGCACCGACTCCACCTCCAGCGCGCGCGTGCCACTGTCCAAAGAGTTCAGTCGCGCCCTGCGTAACGCCAGCTTTGCCAAAAGCACGGGCGAACGCCTGCACGCCCTCAAAGGCTTGAAACTAAAAGACATCCTGCCGCAGCACCCGTCCATTACCGAGTATTCGGTTGGTGAAACCATGGGGGAAAGCTGCGAAAAGATGGTAAAAAAATGGGGCGTCACGCGCCAAGAGCAAGACGAAATCGCCCATCTTTCACATACTAACGCCGCCAAAGCTTGGGCCGAAGGTCGTCTCGACCGCCAAGTGATGACCGCTTTTATCGGCAATAAAGCCACCCCTCTCAAAGAAGACAACCTAGTACGCAAAAACTCCAAACTGGACAGCTACGCCAAGCTCAAGCCCGTCTTTGACAAGCTGGCAGGCACAGTTACCGCAGGCAACGCCAGCCCACTGACCGACGGCGCAGGCGCACTGTTAATGATGAGCGAAGAAAAAGCCAAAGCCCTAGGTTATAAGCCGCTGGGCTATCTGCGTTCTTATGCTTTTGCCGCCAAAACCCCTTGGGACGACCTGTTGATGGGGCCGGTGCTGGCTGCACCTCAGGCGCTCGCACGCGCAGGGCTTAGCCTTGCCGATATGACCATCATCGACATGCACGAAGCCTTTGCAGGGCAAATTGCCTGCAACCTCAAAGGCTTGGCCGATAAAAACTACATTCCCGAGCACACTGGCCTTAAAGCCTTAGGCGAAGTCGACCGCAGCAAGCTTAACGTCAATGGCGGCTCCATCGCCTACGGCCACCCCTTTGGAGCCACAGGGGCGCGCATCATCAGCCAAAGCCTGTACGAGCTACAGCGCCAAGGCGGCGGCCTCGCTCTGACTACCGCCTGTGCGGCGGGGGGTTTAGGGGTGGCAATGGTGCTTGAAGCTGAGTAATAACGGAGCGATTTGCGTTGCCATCGCTTTGTTAAAAAGAGGCTCAAAATGCTCATTTACGCGTTGTAAACTCCGTTTTTCGCATCTTTTTGCCTCGCGCTGGCGGCCTCAGTAACGCTCCTTCCAACAAAAAATTTTGCGCCAATCTTCAAGCTCCAAGCTCCAAGCGCCGCGCCAATAAGGATAAAAATATGACCGAACGTGCTTTTACCTATCAAAAACGTGATAACGGCGTGGCTGTTATCGAAATCAACGTGCCCAATCAGGCACAAAACACCTTGCAAGCGGCTTTTGTCGATGACTTCAACCACGCTTGGGCGCAGATGCAGCAGGCCAAGCCCAAAGCCTTGGTGCTGATCTCCACCAAGCCAGGCTCTTTTATTGCAGGCGCCGACATCGACATGATCAATCAGCTTAAAAGCGCCCAAGAAGTGGTGGCGCTGTCGGAGCTTGGCCAAAAAACCTTTCAGCGCCTAGAGGACTTCGATATCCCTGTAGTCGCAGCCATTTCTGGCGCGTGTTTAGGCGGTGGTTTGGAGCTGGCGCTGGCCTGTTCTTATCGCATTGCCGCCACCAGCAGCGACACCGTGATGGGCTTGCCCGAAGTGATGCTGGGGCTGTTGCCCGCAGGCGGGGGTACGCAGCGCGCGCCTCGTTTGATCGGCATTGCCAAGGCGTTGGATTTGATGCTGACAGGCCGCCAGCTCAAGGCCAAACCCGCTAAAAAGATGGGGCTGATTCACGAAATCTGTGAACCAAACGCCCTGTACGAGCACGCCGTGGCGCGCGCCCTGGCCTTAAGCAAAGCCCCAAAAACCTCGCAAAAAATCAAGCGCTCTTTCGGGCAATGGCTGCTTGAAGGCACGCCCATGGGGCGCAAGCTGGTCTTTAGCACCGCGCGCAAACAAGCCATGAAAAAAAGCTTGGGGCTTTACCCTGCGGTGCCTGCCATCATTGACGCCGTTGAAACAGGCGTGAGCAAAGGGCTAAAAGCAGGCTATGCCAAAGAAGCCAAGCTCTTTGGCGATCTGGCTATGAGTGCTGTGTCCAAGCAGCTGCGTAATATCTTCCATGCCACCAATGTCCTGAAAAAAGAAACCTTTGTGGCACAGGGCGTACAAGAGCGCCGTATTGGCAGCACCGCCGTACTGGGCGCAGGTTTGATGGGCGCAGGTATTGCGCTGACCACCGCCAATAAAGCCAAACTGCCTGTGCGCCTCAAAGACCGCGACAACAAAGGCCTGTCTCATGGGGTGAAATACCTCCATGATTTCTACCAAAAGCGCGTCAAAATTGGCGCGATGACGCCTGCGCAAGCTGCCAGCGAAAGCAATCTTGTTTCTTACACCAGCGATTATTCGGGCTTTAAAAAGGTCGATTTGGTCATAGAGGCGGTGTTTGAAAGCTTAAGCCTCAAGCATCAGATGCTCAAAGACACCGAAGAACACGGCCATGAACAGACGATTTTCGCCTCCAACACCTCCTCCATTCCCATCACCGACATTGCCAAAGCCGCCAAGCGCCCGCAGAACGTCATTGGCCTGCATTATTTTTCACCCGTTGAAAAAATGCCGCTGTTGGAAATCATCACCACCGCACAGACCGCGCCTGAAGTGACAGCGGCCTGCGTGCAGTTTGGTAAGGACCAAGGCAAAACCGTCATCGTGGTTAAAGATGGCCCAGGCTTTTACACCACCCGCATCCTGGCTCCCTACCTGAACGAAGCCACCCGTCTGCTAACCGAAGGCGTCGAGATCGACCGCGTGGACAACGCCCTCGCCC
>JAYRHO010000323.1:0-6744 GCA_041907245.1 Saccharospirillaceae bacterium | reverse complement strand
TTATTGACCGCATGACCGATATGAATGCTGCCGTTGGCATAGGGCGGGCCATCATGAAGGATAAACTTGTCGCGCCCTGCGCGGGCCTTACGAATTTTTTGGTAGAGGCCAATTTGCTCCCAGCGCGCCAGCATCACAGGCTCGCGCTTGGCCAGATCGCCGCGCATCGGAAAGGCGGTATCAGGGAGATTCAGCGTATGTTTGTACTGGCTTTCTACTTTATCGTTCATAACAGTCACTTATCACAAAGGGATTCTTTTTACGTTCGGCAAGGATGCAAGCAGCCTGCGCGCCGCCGTTTTATCGGCTTCGATGGCGGTTTTAAGCGCCTCAAGGCTGGTAAATTTTTGTTCATCACGAATTTTTTGCACCAGTTCCACGCGCAGATGGCGGTGGTAAAGATTGCCGTTAAAGTCGAACAGATGCACTTCCAAAGACGGCTCAGGAGTGGCCGTGATGGTGGGCTTCACCCCAAGGCTGGCCACGCCTAAAAAATGCTCGCCATTTTGCTCGTCTTGCACACGAACTGCAAACACGCCTGTGGCAGGCAGCACTTGGCGTTTTAGCAAAATATTGGCGGTGGGCGTATCGAGCGTGCGCCCCAGCTGGCGGCCAAAACCCACGCGGCCACTGAAGCTATAAGGCCGCCCCAGCAGCGCCTGCACAGTGGCCAAATCGCCTTGCGCCAAAGCCAAGCGCACGCGCGTACTGCTAATGCGCTCAGCTTGCGCCTGCACCGTAGCGGTGTCCTTAACACTAAAGCCCTGCACCGCGCCCTGCGCTTGCAGCAATGAAAAATCGCCACTGCGGTCATGGCCAAAACGGAAATCATCGCCAACGATCAAATGCCGAACACCCACGCCTTGCACCAACACTTGGTCGATAAAGGCCTGAGCACTCAGTGCGCGCAAGCAAGCGTTAAAGGGCAAGCACAAAACAAAATCGACATCAAAATGGGCAAAAAGCTGAAGTTTTTCGCGCAAATTGCTCAGGCGCGCAGGGGCTTTTTCTTTGGCAAAAAACTCTTTGGGCTGGGGTTCAAAAATAATAACCAGACTGGGCAAATTCAAGGCTTTGGCTTGGGCTTTGAGCGTGTGCAGCAAAGCCTGATGGCCTAAGTGCACACCATCAAAATTGCCCAGGGTTGCCACCGTGTGCAAACCCGAAGGAATGTTGCCAAGCCCACGCAATAAGCGCATTAACCTACGGCCTTAGTCAGAAAAGCGGCGATTATAACCAAGAGCCCTGAGGTGGTCGAGGTTAGAACATCTCGCCTTTTAAGTGCTTCAAACGAAAACCCAAGGCAAAGAGCACCGCAAAATACACGGCTATGCCCGCACAGACGATACCCGTTAGCCAGTAAATGCGCATCGAGGTTGCCCAGTTCATCCACTCTTGTGCGCTGGCGGACAGCAGTAAAATCACCGCCGCCAAGGCGATATTGGCCAACAAGGCTTTGCTTAAAAAGACAGGCCAACCGCCCTGATGCTGATACACGCCCTGCTTGCGCAGCATCCAATAGAGCATAAAGGCATTAAAAAACGCCGACAGCGAGGTCGCCAGCGCTAAGCCCACATGCGCCAAGGGATAAACCAAGAGCAAATTCAGCAGCATATTGACCGCCATAGCCTGCAAGCCAATACGCACAGGCGTTTTGGTGTCGTGGCGCGCATAAAACCCAGGCGCCAGCACTTTAATCAGCATAAAACCCAGCAAACCTGCGGCATAAGCCTGCAAGCTCATACTCATTTTACCAATGTCGTAAGCGGTGGTTTCGCCATGATAAAAAATAGTGGCCATTAAAGGCGTCGCCAATAAAATAAGCGCCAAGGCCGCAGGCAAAGCAATCAGGAAAATCATGCGCACCGCCCAATCCAGCGTGCGCGAAAAATGCGCGCTTTCTTTGGCGGCGTGATTGCGCGACAGTGCAGGCAAAATCACCACACCAATGGCAATAGCAAACACCCCTAAAGGCAGGTTATTCAGCCTGTCGGAGTAGTACAGCCAGCTGACCGAGCCGTGCTCTAAAAAGGACGCCAAAAAAGTATCGAGCAATAAGTTTATCTGGCTCACCGATACGCCAAAAAGCGCAGGAATCATCAAGGTGCCAATGCGCTTTACGCCTTCATCACGGTAATTAAATTGCGGCTTGAGCAAGAGCTGTTTACGCGCCACAAAGGGAAATAAAAACACCAGCTGAATAATGCCTGCAAAAAACACCCCCCAAGCCAGCGCATAAAGCGGCTCTTGAAATTGCCCAGAAAGCGTCAGCACCGAAAAAATCATGCAGATATTTAAAAACACAGGCGTAAAAGCCGGTGCAAAAAAATTGTCGTAGGTATTTAGCACGCTGCAATACAGTGCAGTGAGCGACACAAAAAACAAATATGGAAAAGTAATGCGCAACAAATCACCTGTTAGGGCAAATTTTTCGGGGTCTTGGCGAAAACCTGGAGCAAAAACCCAAGGCAAATAATCGGCAAAAATCAGCGCCAAAACAGTGACCAAAAACAACACACCACCGAGTACGCCCGAGGTATTAGCAATAAGAAGCTGCACCTCTTGCAACGGGCGCGTGCGGCGGTATTCGCTTAATACTGGCACAAAGGCGACAGAAAATGCGCCCTCGGCAAAGAGGCGGCGAAAAAAATTGGGGATTTTAAACGCAATCAAAAAAGCATCGGCGCGCGCACCAAAATACTGCGCCACAAAGACATCGCGAATTAAGCCCAGCACACGGCTTAACAGCGTCATCAAACTGACAATGGAAGAAGATTTTAATAAAGACATAAAAATACGCGGATTGAATATTATTGGGCGCGGGCTTTGACGATCAGGTCGTAGGCAGTTTGAATGGCTTGGGTTTTTTCTTTGGCCAAGGTCATCATTTCTTCAGGCAACCCTTTGGCCACGAGTTTGTCGGGGTGATGCTGGCTCATCAGTTTGCGGTAAGCTTTTTTCAAATCAACGTCATTGATACTCTCATCCACGCCCAACACCGCATAAGCATTTTTAAGCTGCGCGGCATTATTTACCTGTGAGCCTTGCGCGCTTTGCAATGCCGCCAACACGCGATCATGCACGGCTTGAAAAAGCGACGTATCGACATCCAAAGAACGACGCAGGCGCTCAAGCAGCTGCTTTTCATTGGGCGACAATTCACCATCGGCATAAGCCACACTGAACTGAATTTCTAAAAAAATAATCAGCAAATCTTGGCGGCTGTGAAAAACCGTTTTTAATAGCGAAAAATCGCTGTCTAAATCGGTGGCAGGGTCTTTGCCCTGAGTAAAATAATCAATGGCCGCTTGGCGTTGTTTTCCTTGTAGGCGCAAGTGCTGCATGATTTGAGTTGCGGCGGCAATTTCCGCTTCACTGACACGACCGTCGGCCTTGGCCAAGCGCCCCATAAAACGAAAAGTGGCGCGAAAAAAATGAAAACTGATTAATTGCGCCTGATTTTGCACGCCGCCTAAGGCCTTGCGCTGAGCGAAACGATCGTAAAGATGCCCCAAAACTACCCCGATAAAAACGCCCAAAAAACTGCGCGATAACAGCAGTCCTAAAACGGCGCCTACGGCCTTGCCGTACCAAAAATTCATGCTTGTACTCCAAGTTGCTGTTCTAAGCGCGCCAAGCGCTCGGGGGTGCCGACATCCACCCACTGGCCATTGAGTTTTTGGCCTCCGACCTGATGGCGCAGCATATGTTCACGAAAAAGCGGTGCTAAAGGAAAAAAGCCCGCCTGACTGCGGGCAAAGAGTTCGGGTTTTAAAATACTGATACCACTGAAAGTGAAGGCTGGCTGCCCTTCTAGGCGGTCGTACACTTTTTGCCCATCCAGACGAAAATCGCCCTGTGGGTGCTCGGCGGGGTTATCGACCAAGTACAGCCACGCGAGGTTCTCGCCTAGGTCTTGCGCGAGTGCTTGCTCAACAGGCCAGTCGCACCAGACGTCGCCATTAACCAGCAAAAAAGGCGCATTGCCCAATAACGGCAGCGCTTGATAAACGCCACCTGCTGTTTCCAGCCCACCCTCAGGCTCGGGGGAATAACGGATGTGCGCGCCAAACTTACGGCCATCACCCAAAGCGGCTTCAATCATTTGCCCAAGCCAAGCGTGGTTGATAACAATCTCGGTCACGCCCGCGCGCACGAGGCGCTCGATATGGTGCTGAATCAGGGGCTTACCCGCCACAGCAAGCAACGGCTTGGGGCAGGTGTCGGTCAGGGGCGCCATGCGCTTGCCGCGCCCCGCCGCCAAAATCATGGCTTTCATTCGGCGCTGCTGTCCCGTTCTTGGTTTTTGGCCTTGGGCAGTTTGGTCAGCTCAGGCATAAAGCGGCTCTTTAGCCAGTGATGGAACTCCGCCAACTCCTCGTAACAGGCGCTGACCTCCAGCAAATACTGGCAGGTATTGGGAATGTCTTTGAGGTAGCCACTTTTGCCATCGCGCAGATGCAGACGCGCAAAAATACCTGCGGCTTTGAGGTGGCGCTGCAAGCCCATATAGTCGAAATCTTGCTGAAAATGCGCCCAATCCTGCAAGTACAACCCCAGCGGGCGCGCTTTCTCCCAATAAAACGCCGCCAGCTCATCCACCTGCTCTTTCGGCCAGCGCACATAGCAATCGCGCAACAAAGACACCAGATCGTAAGTGGCAGGGCCTTTGACGGCATCTTGAAAGTCGATCACACCCAACAGCTCATCGGGGCGCAGCATCAGGTTGCGGCTGTGGTAGTCGCGGTGTACCACCACTTGCGGTTGTGCCAAAGCACGCGCTTCCAGTAGCGCAAAAGTGCGCTCTAAAAGTTCGGTTTCTTTTTTGGTTAATTTTAATTTCAGTAATTTTTCACAAAGCCAGTCGCTAAAGAGGTGCATTTCGCGCTGTAGCAGCTCGCTGTCGTAGGCGGGCAAATCCCCTGCGGGCAACGCCTGAATGCTAAAAAGCTCGGCAATGGCGAGCTGATATAGGTGGTTTATTTGTTTGTCGCTGACACCCTGTTGGTGCAAAGGCGCCCACAACAAGGTGTCGCCAAAATCTTCCAGCAGCATGTAGCCACGGGCAAAATCGTGCGCAATCACTTTCGGTACGGCCACACCTTGGTCGTGCCAGGCTTTGGCAATGCGCACAAAACGCGGGTTGTCTTCTTTGTCGGCAGGGGCATCGACCGCTATCCAGCTTTTGTCTAGGCAGTGCAAACGAAAATAGCGACGAAAGCTGGCATCGCCTGAAACCATTTCCATTTTTGCGGTCACATCAACATCGGACAGCTGGCGAAGTTCTGCCACCGCCCATTGCGCAAGTTCTTCCCTACGCAGATCCATACTAGCCTCACAGGTGCAGTCGAATTAGAATTAGGCGCTTTTTTTCGCGCGGTGTTTTGCGGCCGCTACGATACCATAGCTTTTTACGACTAATAGATAGGCGCCGCTTATATTTATGACTGAACTTTATCGCTACGCTTTGCGCTCTTCTTTAGTGCTGGGTTTAACCTTTGGCGTACACACGCCGTCTTGGGCGCAGGATGCAACCTCTGGGGCATCCTTAAGCTGGTATCCCGTCTCACAATTAACCGCCAAAGAACGAGAAGGCTTGCCTGAGTATTGCCGTGGCGACTATCGCATTCCCCAAATCACCGCCACCACAGGCGACCAACTGGAAGGCGACTCCAATGCACTTACCGTAACCAAGGACGGCAAAATACGCTTAGAGGGCGATGCGGTGCTTAAGCAAAAGCAACGCATTCTCTACGGCCAAGACAGTCGCTGGGATAACAACAGCCAGCAAGGCGAGATGAGCGGCGAGGTGTCGCTTGTGGCTTCAGCCTTGGTATTGCAAGGCGAAAAAGCCGAAGTGGATCAAGGCCAAGGTCGCGCCAAGTTTTACAACGCCCAGTATTCCATTCCCGCCAGCCACCTACGCGGCAGCGCAGGCGCGATTGAAGCCTTTAATAACGGCCAAATGAACCTCAAGCAAGCCGAGTTTACTTTTTGTGAGCCAGGCGATAACGACTGGAGCTTGGTGGCAAGCGAGCTGCACCTCGACCAAAAAGCAGGTGTTGGCAGTGCTTGGCACACCCGCTTGCACATTGCCGATGTGCCTGTGCTCTATGTGCCCTACTACCGTTTTCCCATTGGCGACCAGCGCATGACGGGTTTTTTAAACCCCAGTCTATCTATTTCTCCTAAGCTCAAGCGCGACCTAGGCGACAGCGATTTTGTGCTCAAAGATGCCGCCATTCCGTTTTACCTCAATATCGCGCCCAACCTCGACGCCACCATTACCCCGCACTATGTGAATGAACACGGCACGCTTTGGGAAAACCAGCTGCGCCATAAAACCCGCTGGCTTGGTGACGGCGAAGCCAACTACGCCACCTTAAGTAGCGATGACACCACAGGCGAGAAACGCTGGCTGATGAATTACAAACAAAGCGGGCAATGGCGCTACGGTTTCGGGCATCGCTGGGAGTACAACCAAGTCAGCGACGAAGACTACATCAACGACTTTAACGTCTCCGACTCCACCACCCGCGTCACCCAGCTGCCGCGCCACGGTGAAATTTACTGGAACAAAGACGTCTGGCATGCAGACCTGACCGCCGAAGAGTTTCAAACGGTGGACAAAACCATCACGCTGGCGAACCGCCCCTACGGACGCTTGCCGCAGCTCAACCTAAGCTACAGCCCCAAGGTCATCAACGCGCTGCAATTTAACCAAAAGCTGCAAGCCACGCGCTT
>JAYRHO010000322.1:0-7082 GCA_041907245.1 Saccharospirillaceae bacterium | reverse complement strand
GAATTTGTTTCACTACAACTTGCAAAAAGATGAAAGGATTTTGGTGCAGGTCACTCAAAAAGAAGGTGTCGAAAAAGCCGATTGGAATGACCATGCCGACTACTTGGATATTGGCATCCAAAACTTAGGTACCAACCGCTTTGAAGTCTTTGATATGAAAAAAGCAGGTGAGGCGGATCAGCGTATTTTGCGCAAGTGCTCCGTAAACATTGCCGAAACGAATTTTGAAAAACGCGAAAGAGGCAAGGTGTGCTCACAGGCAACGGTAGTAAAAGCAGGCTATAACCTTGTGGATGACTTGCTTTATAGCAGCAGTGGTTTAGACAGCTTTGCCATTCCCGCTTACGGTGCTTATAAGCCTGCTTTGGATGCCAATAATAAAATTCAGTGGGATAGCGCAGCCGATATCGACGGAAAACTGGTGGCGCAATTTAATCAAGGCGTGGACAGTTTAAAACTCACAATCACGCAAGAGCTGGTCGATAAAAACCCAGACGGCACAGTAAAACGTGCGCCCTTGGCCATAGTGAAAGTCAATGGCAATAAAAAAACCAATACCAGTTGGGAAGTGGCCACAACGCTAGGATTGGATTACGACTATTTGGTCGATATTTTGCCAACAGGTATTCGTGCACAAAGCATTTATTTATCGTATTTTGTGCGTGAGTCCGCAGGGGCGGATGGTAAGCCCAATTATGTCACTGAGCTGGGTGCGTTAAGTTTGTTCCGTGGTGGTGTTAAACTCTTTACCAATAAACCCGAAGGTGAATCCATCGGTACAACATTAGCGACACGCGTGGATTATGACTTGGATGCGAGCAGTGCTCTAGGTTGCGGTTATAACGCCAGTCAGGGTGCAAAAGACTGCAAAGAAATTGGCTATATTACTTTCCGTGGCGCGCTGGTGGCCGTGGTGCGCGAAGAGCGCGCAGGCGTTTATGTGGTTCGCTACAGCGATGGCACGTTCTCTATTTTAGGAGGGGGTTAACCCTCCTTTTTTTATGCGTAATGAGTTTGGATAGTCCATGCGCGTTTTTCTTTTAGTATTTTTAATTTTATCCGCACAGGCTTTTGCTCAAAAAGAGCCTGTACTGCTATTTAGCCAAACCGAACTCATTAGCAGCAGTGATCCTGTTTCCATTGTGCAATTTGCCAGTGATTGGCAAGGCAAGTTTAAAGGCGGCGATTTTGCTTTTTTAGATGGGCGTTTTAACACGGGTGTGGCGTATCAAAACTTTTCTTTAGCCTATGAAAATCGCTGGTACGCAGGTTTACGTTTTAACGAAGACAGTGCGCGTTTTTATTACAACACGCAAAATAATATTAAAACCAATCAAACCTATTTGCTAAACGTGCAGGTGCAAATGCTGGAGGCCGAAGGGCTTAATTTCAGTCGTATTTTTAAAGAAGGTGGCTTGGAAATCGAGCCTACTGCGCACTGGTATCAAACTCATGCGTATCAGCTTGGCTCTGTGCATGGCAATGTCACCGACCAAAACGGCCTTTCAGCATCGGCCGAAGTGGATTACCACTACCACCAAGATAAATTATTGGATGATCCCAATACGGGCAAAGCAGGTTATGGCGGCGCCTTGGATTTGCGTCTGTCTTATGCTTACAAAAACTGGCTGTGGGGCGCAATTTTCCGCGATTTATGGAACTATTGGTATTTTCCTGAAGCGGGTTACACCTACGGCTGTTTGAATTTTCAAGGTAAGCACCCTGTTTGTGATAGCAACACACAAAACTATTCCATTCCTGAGCCAACACATACCCGCCTACCTATGACTTTTTTAGGCAGCGTGAAATATCAACCCTATTTATTGGAGCTGCGTTTTTATGAGCACAGCCGTTTTCAGCGCTGGAGTTTGGCGAAAGACTGGTCCAGTGCAATAGGTTTGGTGGGCGTATCGGCGCACAGCACCCAAGAGTTTGGCGTGCATTGGCGCAGTCATTGGCACGAGCTGAGTGTAATGAGTGATGCTTTGGAAGTTGAAAAGGCACATAACTTCAGTGCCAAGCTTGCGCTAAGCTGGGCATTTTAAGCATAAATCCGTTATTATGCGCGCATGTATTTAGAGCACTTTGGCTTTCGTGAGCCGCCTTTTAGTATTGCCCCCAATCCTGAGTTGTTATTTCCTTCAAAAAATCATCAGGAGGCTTTGGCGCATCTGCATTATGCCTTAACAGGCCAGGGCGGTTTGCTGTGTTTAACGGGTGAGGTGGGCACAGGAAAAACCACGATCTGTCGAGCATTTTTGGCCTCTTTGCCTGCGCACGTGCGCAGCGCTTATATTTTTAATCCTTATTTGGATGCCAAAGAATTATTGCAAGCCCTGTGCGAAGAGTTTGGCCTTGTCGTGCCAGTAGGCAGCAGTGTGCGCGAGCTGTATTCGCTGTTAAATCATGAGTTTTTAGCAGGCTACGCACGCGGTGAGCGTTTTATTTGTATCATCGATGAAGCGCAAGTTATGCCTGTGCCTTTGTTGGAACAAATTCGCTTGCTCACCAATTTAGAAACGCACCAAGAAAAATTATTGACTGTGATTTTGGTTGGGCAAAGTGAGCTTAAAACAGTATTAAAGCGTTACGATTTACGCCAATTAAATCAGCGCATCACCGCTCGCTTTCATTTGCCGCATTTGGGTTTTAATGACACTCGCCGTTATTTAGCGTACCGCTGCCACAAAGCAGGCGGGCAAAATGTATTTGGTTTTTGGGGTGGTTATTTATTGTGGCGTAAAAGCCAAGGCATTCCCAGATTGTTAAATATCTTAGCGGATCGTGCGTTGCTGGGCGCTTATAGCCAAAATAAAAAGCAGGTGACGGGCGCGATGATTAACGGTGCGGCCAAAGAAGTTTTACCTGCTAAACCGCCTTTATGGTCTTATGCTTTGCTTTCTGTACTGTTGGTTATTTTGGTGTTACAGCTGGGATTAAATTGGCACTCTTATTTGCCCCAAGAAATCACCACAATCGCGCCTATTGTTGAAGCAGAAAAACCGCCTGCTGCACCACCTGCGCAAAGAGCGTTAAGCGCAGTAGCCAAGCTGACTGTTGCAATGAATTTACCCATAGCCGAAAACTGCGAAGAACTTAGCGATGGCTGGCAATGTTTGTGGCTGGACTTGCCTTTGGATATTTTGAAAAAAATTCAGCGCCCGATCATGGTGCAGCTGCGCAGCGATGTGCAAAGCCGCTGGGCGTTATTGATGCCCAATACCGCTGCGGCTTTGTATCAGCGCCAGGCTTTGGTTTTGTGGCAGCCGCCTGTGGCTTACGATAACGAGCCTGTGCGGCCAAACACCGTGCACGAGGTGGTGGGCTGGGTACGAGAAAAATTGGGTATGCAGGAGCAAAGCTGGCAAAGCATTGCGCCAAGCTCCGCCGAGTCATCCATTGGAAGTTTTTTTTACGACCCCTTGTTGGTGCAAAAAGTGGTGGAGTTTCAGCGTGATATGGGTGTGCCGCCAGATCGTATTTTAGGCCCGCAAACTTTGTATTTACTGTGGGCGAGGGAAGGCTGATGTCTTATATTTTGGATGCGCTAAAAAAATCTCAACAAGAGCGAGAGGCGCAAAATAACGAACACAGTACGCCAAGTTTAAGCGTGAATGAGCCTGAAAAAAAGGATTTGCGGCCGTGGCTGACCTTCGCGACGCTGATTATTTTTTTATTGGCTCTGTGGCTGGCCTTTGAAAAATTCTGGGCGTCAACCCCTGCGCATTCTCCAGCGCCAGCCCCAGCTGAACATGCCACTGTGCAAGTGCCTGCTCCGAGCATTATTAAAACGCCAGTCGCGCAAATGACTGCGGCGGCTTTGGCCCCTGTAGAAGAAGCGGAATTAACCGAGCACAGTCTAACCGATACAGCCGCGCCTGTTTTTTCTTCCGCCAAAGCCGTGGCACACCAAGCACAGCCTGAACAAAAAATCGAATCGAACTTTGAGCCTAGGCCACAAGAAAAAATTCCAGAAGCCAAAGTCGAGCCTGAAAAAACTCCAGTCGATACCGCTTCTGAAAAACGCACTTTGCCACCTCTTGCGACCTTAAGAAAAATCCCTGCTTTGTTTATTAACAGCCATATATACAGCAGTGTTGCCGCGCAGCGCAGTGTCACTATCAATAATCGTCCATGGCGTGAAGGCGACCCCTTAACGCAGGATGTGATTATTCAAACAATTACCCCGCAAGGTGTGCTTTTGCAAGTCGATGGCTACAGCATTAGCGTTAATCGTTCGCAAGGCTGGCAGCCTATTGATGGGCGTTGAGGTAAAAAGTGTTAAATACGGAAACCAAAGAACGCATTCAAGCCTTGTATCGTGAGTGCACGCAAAATTTAGAGCTAAAGCCGCGCTACGGCCAGCGTTTAATGATTGCGGAAATTGCCAAAGCTTTGGGTGCGATAGACGAAGACGATAAAGGCTTGCGTTGTAATGATGCGGGTATTGCGGTGGTAGAGGCAGGCACGGGCACAGGAAAAACCTTGGCCTATTTATTGGCTGCTTTACCCATAGCGCTGGCCAAAGAAAAAAAACTGATCGTTTCTACCGCAACCGTTGCTCTGCAGGAGCAAATTTTAGATAAAGATTTACCCAATTTAAAAAAAAGTATTTCTTTGCCCTTTAATTACGCTTTGGCAAAGGGGCGCGGGCGTTATTTGTGTTTATTAAAGCTCGATAAAGCTTTGCAGCATTTAGCGGGCGTACTTTCAACCATTGATTTATTTGAACAAACTCCCGAAGAAAAAGACCGTGATTTGTATGAAAAACTCTCCAACCAATATGGCAGTGGTTTATGGGATGGGGATCGCGATCGTTTAATTGAGGATATGACCGATGAGCAGTGGCAGTTGTTAACGGCGACGCATCGTGAATGTTCGGGGCGGCGTTGTCCTTATTATAATAATTGTGCTTTTTATCGTGCGCGCCAAGCGGTGGATGAGGCCGATATTATTGTTGCCAATCACGATTTGGTTTTGGCGGATTTGTCTTTGGGTGGAGGCTTTGTTTTGCCTGCGCCTGAGCGTGCGATTTATGTTTTTGATGAAGGCCATCATTTAGCCGATAAAGCATTGAATCATTTTCGCTTGGATATTGGCGTGCGCGCTCAGAGGCAATGGCTGCAACAGCTTGAAAAAGCCTTAAAACAATTTATTGAAAAAGTCGGTATGCCAGGTTCGCTGGCAGGAAATTTGGCGCGCGCACCCGAGCAAACCGCAGAACTCTTGCAAGGCTTATCTTTATTGTGGCCGTATTTAACGGATATTTTAGGGCAGAATGAGCGTTATCGTTTTAGCGAGGGACAAATCCCTGAGCCGTTGCGGGAATTACTGACGCAAATAAAAGCGCCCCTTCAGCCGTTATTGGCCTGCTTGACGGCACTCAATGAGTTATTGCAAAAAGCGTTGGATCCGAAAAACGAAGGCGAGGTAACTCGGCAACAGGCTGAAACTTGGCACGCTAATTTTGGTTTATTTTTAGCGCATGCGGAAAATCTAAACGAAGCCTTAACCTGGCTATGCATGCAAGAAAATAACGACGATATTCCCGTTGCACGCTGGCTGTCTTATGTCGCTTTTGGAAAAAATCAGGATGTGTGTTTAAGCGCTTCGCCGATTTCGGTGGCAGGGCAATTGCGCAAAGATTTATGGTGGCGTGCTTATGGTGCGGTTGTTACCTCTGCTACTTTGATGGCATTAAACAGTTTTAATAAGCTCAGTTTTGACACGGGTTTGCCAGCATGGAGCCATTACCAGCGCGTACCCAGCCCCTTTGATTATGCCAAGCTGGGTGAGCTTGAAGTTGTGCCTGTGCAGTACGAGCCCAATCATCCTGAGTTTCAAACGGAATTGGAGCAGTGGCTTAAAGCGCGTGTGGATATTGCACAGGCCACTTTGGTGTTGTTCAGCTCGCGCCTGCAACTGGAAGCCACGCGCGATGCGTTAATAAAAGATTGGTTTGATGTGCTGCTGTGCCAAGGTTTTATCGCTAAGGCAGAAATAGTACGCCGTCATAAAGAGCGCATCGATGCGGGCTTGGGTAGCGTGATTTTTGGGCTGGCCAGTTTTGCCGAAGGTATCGATTTGCCAGGCGATTATGTGCGTCATGTGGTGATCGTTAAAATTCCGTTTGCCGTACCCGATGATCCTATTCAGGCGGCCATTTCCGAATGGATTGAAGCGCAAGGGCGTAATCCTTTTATGGAGCTGACTTTGCCTGCGGCGTCGATTCGTTTGATTCAGGCTTGTGGGCGTTTAATTCGTACCGAACAAGATCATGGGCGTATCAGCATTTTGGATAATCGTCTGACGAGCAAGCGTTACGGTAATTTGCTGTTGGATTCTTTACCGCCTTTTAAACGCATATAAAAAAGCCGCCCGTAGGCGGCAAAGTCAGGAGTGTTTATTAAGCCAGTTTGCTTTGATTGTTGGGCAGGCTGCCGTCTTGATTGACCAGCAAATAGTATTCATTTAAATACTGCAACAGCGCATCGGCGGCTTTTAATTCGCGTTGAACAAACACGCAATTTAAGGTTTTTTGCTCGCGCTCTAAAATACGCACATGATAACGGTGACCTGTTTCAGGCAGAGCCAAATACAAAGAGCGATTGCTTTCGTTTAAGTCGAAGCTGGGCGTGAGCAGCTCCAGCGTCAGTTCCGTAAAATTGATGCTGTGAATACGCACTGTGTGTTCTTTGTCAGAGGCTTCATCAAAGAGCACAAAAGGCTGTTCCAGCGGGCGTTTGGTTTCTTGTAGGTGATTGTTATCTTGCACAAAGCTGTGCGCATCCAACACCTGCACGCCTGGGATGTTGTCCACAGGCAAGTCGCACATAAAATTATGAAATAAAGTACTGGCTGCTTCTTTGCGCTCGTATTGCGCAAGATGGTCTGCACCTAGCACCAAGGCGAAGGTGGCATTGGGGCATTGTTTGGCGACGGCGGCATTTTCAATAGGCTGAGTAAAGTTATCAAACTCACCCGTTGAAATCAGCGTCGGGCAGGTTGGGTAGGATTCAAAGCCTGGGAAATCCAAAATGCGCTGCGTGTTTTGTGCGTAGCGTTGTTGTTCGTTTTCGCTT
>JAYRHO010000321.1:0-6881 GCA_041907245.1 Saccharospirillaceae bacterium | reverse complement strand
TCCACCAATGCCTACGTCCACTTCGTCAAAAATGAGGCTGGCTACTTGGCTTACCGCTGCGGTGACCACCTGAATGGCCAAGCTTATGCGAGACAGCTCGCCGCCTGAGGCTACTTTGGCCAGAGGGCCTTCGGGCATGCCTGGGTTGGTTTGTACCATAAAGGTGACTTGGTCTGTGCCTGTGCGGCTGGGTGAGCTGGGGCTTACTTGCACGTTAAAGCGGGCCTTGCCCAAGGCGAGGGAATCAAAATGACTGCTGACTTCTTGGCTCATTTTGCTGGCCGCTTGTTGGCGCGCTTGGCTTAGGCGCTGCGCTTGGGCAAAAAATTCTTGTTCTTTGAGCTGGGCTTGTTGCTCTAGCGCGCCGATGTCTTCGTCGCTGAGGCTGAGCGCTTGCAGCGCTTGTTCTTGCTCTTGCCAATGGGCGTAAAGCCTTTGCGGCTGAATCTGATGTTTGCGTGCCATGCTGAAAATGGCGCTTAGGCGCGTGTCGATTTGCTGCAAGCGCTGCGGGTTGATGTCGATCTGATCCAGATAACGGCTCAAGGAGCTGGCGGCTTCTTCTACTTGAATTTGAGCCTGTTGTAACAGCTCACGCGCGTCGTTTAAGCCTGCGTGGGTGTCGTCGATATGGCCAAGCTGATGCAGCGCTTGGTGCAGCAGGCTGTGGATGGATTGCTCGCTGTGCTCATCGCCGAGGCAGGCGGTGAGCGCCAGTTGGCTGCTAAGCAGGGTGCTGTCGGCATTGGCGAGACGCTTGTGTTCAACTTCCAGCTCTTCCAGCTCGTGCTCGCCCAAAGCCAGCTCGCGCAGTTCTTCTACCTGATAGCTTAGGAGTTGCTTTTGCGCTTTGGTTTCGCTGCTTTCTTCTTTGAGCTTGGTTAGGGTCTTAAGAAGTTGCTGCCATTCTGTCCAGAGTAAAGATACTTCGCTAACCAGCAAGGGTGCGTGGGCAAAAGCATCGAGCAGCTCACGGGCGCTGTCTTTTTGCAGTAGGCGCTGATGGGCGTGCTGGGAATGGATTTCAATAAGATGCGGGGCGAGGTCTTTGAGGTCGCTGATGCCGACTGAGCGGCCATTGATGTAGGCGCGTGAGCGGCCTTCGTTGGTGACTATGCGGCGCAGCACTAGCTCATCGTCGGTGCAGGGTAGGTCGTGCTGCTCCAGCCACAGTTTCGCTGGTGCATTTAGGCTAAAGCTGGCGCTGATTTCCGCCTGCTCTGCACCCAAGCGCACGACGCCTGCTTCGGCGCGCTCGCCCAAAGCCAGCCCCAATGCATCGAGCAGGATGGATTTGCCTGCGCCCGTTTCGCCGCTGATGACACTGAGGCCTTGGCTTAGCTCCAGTTCGAGCTGTTCGATAAGGGCAAACTGGTGAATGGCGAGGTGATGCAGCATGGGTTTCTCCAAAAACCTGAATATCTATACAGTGTTTTTATATACAGTAGTGGCCAAAGTCAAGAAGATTTTAACAGGCCTTGAATCTGTAAGGTTTTGCCCCATATAGGCTGCAACTTAAAAAGTATGACGAGGAATAATCGATGTCGGATGAGCAAAAATTGCAGGACGAAGTAGAGGTAAATGTGGCGCAAAACTCTGGCGCAGAGGATCAAGCTCTGGCTTTGGCGCAGGCTCAGGATGAAATTGCCAGCTTAAAAGACCAAATGCTGCGCACTCAGGCCGAGATGCAAAACGTGCGTCGTCGTGCCGATGCCGATGTGGAAAAGGCACATAAGTTTGGCGTGGAAAAATTCGCCAACGAAATGATTTCTGTGGTGGATAACCTTGAACGTGCCATTGCCGCGTGCGATGCCCAAGATGCCGCCACTAAAGCCTTGCGCGAAGGTGTCGAAATGACACTCACCGCTATGTTGGCTTCATTAGCGAAATTTAAAGTGGAAGTGGTAAATCCTTTAAATGAAAGTTTTAACCCTGAATTGCACCAAGCGATGACCTTAATTGACAGCCCAGAAGCGGCGCCCAATAGCGTGATTGCGGTGATGCAAAAAGGTTACACCTTACAAGGTCGTTTGTTGCGCCCTGCGATGGTGGTGGTAAGCAAGGGCTCACCCGTTGTGAATACGAAGGCGTAATTTTTTTAACAAATAATCTTGAAATAAATCCGAGTGGCTCCATATAGCTCTCAACAAAATCAAAACAGCTTAGGCTGAATTTAGAGGAATTTATAATGGGTAAAATTATTGGTATCGACTTAGGCACCACTAACTCTTGTGTGGCTATTTTAGATGGCGACAAAACACGCGTAATTGAAAACGCCGAGGGCGATCGCACTACGCCTTCCATTATTGCTTATACCGACGACGAAATTCTGGTAGGTCAATCCGCCAAGCGCCAAGCGGTGACCAATCCACAAAACACTCTCTTTGCGGTGAAGCGTTTAATTGGCCGTAAATTTAGCGATGAAGTCGTGCAAAAAGACATCAAAATGGTGCCTTATAAAATTGCCAAAGCCGACAACGGCGACGCGTGGATCGAAGTGCGCGGCGAAAAATACGCGCCACCGCAAGTCTCGGCTGAAGTTTTGAAAAAAATGAAAAAAACCGCAGAAGATTATTTGGGCGAAAAAGTGACCGAAGCGGTCATTACGGTGCCTGCGTACTTCAACGACTCTCAACGCCAAGCCACCAAAGACGCGGGTAAAATCGCAGGTCTGGAAGTGAAGCGTATTATTAACGAGCCAACCGCTGCGGCCTTGGCTTATGGTATCGATAAAGAAGTCGGTGATCGCACTATTGCCGTGTATGATCTGGGTGGTGGTACTTTCGATATCTCCATTATCGAAGTGGCCGATGTCGATGGCGAAAAACAATTTGAAGTGTTGGCCACCAACGGCGACACCTTCTTGGGTGGTGAGGACTTTGACCTGCGCTTGATTGATTACTTGGCTTCCGAGTTCAAAAAAGAGCAAGGCATCGACCTTAAAAACGACCCATTGGCTTTGCAGCGCTTAAAAGAAGCCGCCGAAAAAGCCAAGGTGGAGCTGTCTTCTAGCCAGCAAACCGATGTGAATTTGCCCTACATCACCGCCGATGCCACAGGCCCCAAACACTTGAACGTGAAAATCACCCGCGCCAAGTTGGAGTCCTTGGTCGAGGACTTAGTGCTGCGTTCTTTAGAGCCTTGCCGCATTGCGCTAAAAGACTCAGGCTTGAGTGTGTCTGAAATCGACGAAGTGATTTTGGTGGGCGGTCAGACCCGTATGCCCATGGTACAAAAACAAGTCGCTGAGTTCTTTGGCAAAGAGCCTCGCAAAGACGTCAACCCCGACGAAGCCGTGGCAGTCGGTGCGGCGGTTCAGGGTGCGGTGTTGTCGGGTGATGTTAAAGACGTGTTGCTGTTGGACGTTACTCCATTAACCCTGGGTATCGAAACCATGGGTGGCGTGGCTACGCCTGTTATCGACAAGAACACTACCATTCCGACCAAGAAGTCGCAGGTGTTCTCGACCGCCGATGACAACCAAACAGCGGTAACCATCCATGTGGTACAGGGCGAGCGCAAACAAGCTTCGCAAAACAAATCCTTAGGACGTTTTGACCTAGCGGATATTCCACCTGCACCACGCGGTATGCCACAAATCGAAGTGACCTTTGACATCGACGCCAACGGTATTTTGAACGTCAGCGCCAAGGACAAAGCCACAGGCAAGCAGCAATCCATCGTGATTAAAGCGTCCTCAGGTTTAAGCGATGCCGAGATCGAAAAAATGGTGCGCGATGCCGAAGCCAATGCCGCTGCCGACCGCGAGTTTGAAGAGCTGGCGCAGGCACGCAACACCGCCGACGGCATGATCCATGCGACGCGCAAGACGCTTGAAGACGCCAAAGACAAGGTGCAAGCCGATGAAAAAGCCGCTATCGAAAAGGCCATTGCCGACCTCGAAGGCGTAATCAAAGGCAGCGACAAAGCCGAGATCGAAGCCAAAACCAAGGCACTGACCGAAGCTTCTAGCTCGTTGGCACAGCGCCTCTACGCCGAGCAATCCCAGCAAGGCGGCACAGGCCAAGCCAGTGGCGCGCACGATGCGGGCGACGATGTGGTGGATGCCGAGTTTGAAGAAGTTAAAGACAAGTAAGCCGATCCAAAATCCTAAGCCGCTTGCGGCTTAGGGGGCTTCTTAGCGTAACGCGGCATCGGCCGCGTTTCGTTTTTAAAAAAACCATCACCCTGAAACAGGTGGGTCATGTCAAAACGAGATTATTACGAAGTGCTGGGTGTCGCTAAAGACGCCGATGCCGCAACACTCAAAAAAGCCTATCGCAAGTTGGCGATGAAGTATCACCCCGACCGCAATCCCGACGATAAAGACGCCGAGGCCAAGTTTAAAGAGGCTACCGAAGCGCACGAAGTACTAAGCGATGAGAAAAAACGCCAGGCCTACGATCAGATGGGGCACGCAGGCGTAGACGGCAGCGCAGGCGGCTTTGGTGGCGGCGGCTTTGGCGGCGGCTCCAGCTTCAGCGATATCTTTGGCGATGCCTTTGGCGATATTTTTTCAGGCGCTGGCCGTGGAGGTCGTGGCGGCCCGCAGCGTGGCTCGGATTTACGCTACACCATGGACTTAACCCTCGAAGAGGCGGTGCGTGGCGTCGAGAAGAAAATCCGTATCCCAACCTTGGTCGCGTGCAGCACTTGTGATGGCTCGGGGGCAAAACCTGGCACCAAGCCCAAAACCTGTAATACCTGTCACGGCGCTGGGCAAATTCGTATGCAGCAAGGCTTCTTTGCCGTACAGCAAACTTGCCCAAGCTGCCGTGGCCAAGGCCAGACCATCGAATCACCCTGCGGCAGCTGTCATGGTCGTGGTGTAAAAGAAGAAACCAAAACGCTGAGCGTGAAAATCCCCGCAGGCGTGGATACGGGCGACCGTGTTCGCCTAACGGGTGAAGGCGAAGCGGGCAGCATGGGTGGCCCTGCGGGCGATCTTTATGTGCAAGTGCAAGTCAAAGAGCACCACATTTTCCAACGCGAAGGTGCGCATTTGCACTGCGTCGTGCCCATTAGCATTGTCGATGCGGTGCTCGGTGGCGAGCTGGAAGTGCCCACTCTGGATGGGCGCGTTAAACTCAAGATTCCGCCTGAAACGCAAAGCGGTAAGATGTTCCGCTTGCGTGGCAAGGGTGTGACTCCTGTGCGCGGCGGCGGTGCGGGCGACTTGATCTGCCAAGTGCAGGTCGAAACCCCCGTGAATTTGACCGCCGAACAAAAAGAGCTGCTGATTCGCTTCCAAGAGTCTTTAACGGGCGAGAAACACAGCCCGCAGAAGAAAAACTGGTTCGATGGCGTGCGTAAATTTTTTGAAGGCAACTAATTTTTAGCGAGAAAACTATGACCCGTATAGCGATTACAGGTGCAGCAGGACGCATGGGGCGTAATCTGATTCAAGCGGTGTTGGCTTCCAAGGGCCAGCTCGGCGCATGCATTGTGTTGCCCGAAGACCCCATGGCAGGTATAGACGCAGGTGCGATTGCGGGCCTTGGTAAAAATCTGGGCGTAAAGGCTGCGACTAGCCTTGAAGCGGTGCTGGATCAATTTGATGTCTTGATCGACTTTACCGCGCCTGCGGCGACCATGAGCAACATTGAGCTGTGCCGCACGCACGGCAAAAAAATTGTGATTGGTACTACAGGTCTTAGCGATGCGCAAAAAGCACAGATGAAAATTGCCGCCCAAGACATGGGCATTGTCTTTGCGCCCAACTATTCCGTAGGCGTAAACCTGTGCTTAAACCTGCTGCGCATGGCCGCCAGTGTGATGGGCAATGACAGTGATATCGAAGTGGTGGAAATGCACCATCGCCACAAGGTCGATGCCCCAAGCGGCACGGCTTTGCGTATGGGCGAAGTGGTGGCCGAAACTCTGGGCTGGGATTTAAACGAAGTCGCCGTTTATGGTCGTGATGGCCACACGGGCGCGCGCCCACAAAAACAAATCGGCTTTGAAACCATTCGTGGTGGCGATGTGGTCGGTGACCACACCGTGATGTTCGCCGCCGAAGGCGAGCGCGTGGAAATCACCCATAAAGCACAAAGCCGTATGACCTTTGCCAATGGTGCAGTGCGCGCGGCGCTGTGGTTGAATGCGCAGCCACATGGCCTGTACGACATGCAGGATGTGCTGGGCTTCTAGGTAAACTGTATTACACTAGCGCCCTTTCTTTGTTTGAGTGACCTGCCGCGCCACATGGGTGCGGCCTAGGAGTTGATATGCAAAAGTTTCCCATGACCGTCGAAGGGGAAAAAGCACTGCGTGACGAGCTGCAACACTTAAAAACCGTGGCTCGCCCCAAAGTGATTGCGGCCATTGCCGAAGCACGCGAGCACGGCGACCTTAAAGAAAACGCCGAATACCATGCTGCGCGTGAGCAGCAGGGCTTTATCGAAGGTCGTATTCAGGATATCGAAGGCAAGCTTTCAAACGCGCAAGTGATTGATATCAAAAGTATTCCCCATACGGGCAAGGTGATTTTTGGCACTACGGTGCGCATCATCAACACCAAAACCGATGAAGAAGTGACCTATCAGATCGTCGGTGACGACGAAGCCGATATAAAAAACAACCGCATTTCGGTGTTTTCCCCAATTGCCCGCGCACTGGTGGGCAAAGAAGAGGGCGATGTCGTTAATGTGCAAGTGCCAAGCGGTGTGGTCGAGTACGAAATCGACCAAGTTCAGCACCTTTAGTGGCTTTACTGCTGCGCTCTAAGGGCAGGGCAGTAAGGGGAGGTCGGCAAAGTCGCCATCGTCGTCTTGATTGATGGCTTGCAGCATACCTTGCAGGCGTTTTTGTACTTCTCGTCTTTTTAAGGCTTTGTTCCAGCGTTTGATTTGCACGGGGCTAGCCAGCTCCAGCTGAGGGAC
>JAYRHO010000320.1:0-2463 GCA_041907245.1 Saccharospirillaceae bacterium | reverse complement strand
GGCTGTTGCTCGATCCGTATTTCTCGGCCACTAAATTGGTGTGGCTGCTGGATAATGTGCCTCAGGCGCGCGAGCGTGCACAACGAGGCGAGCTGGCCTTTGGCACAGTAGACAGTTTCTTGCTGTGGCGTTTAACCGATGGCCAAGTGCATGCCACCGACGCCACCAACGCCTCGCGAACCTTGCTGTTTAATATCCATACGCAGCAATGGGACGACGAGCTGCTCAAGCTCTTTAACATTCCAGCCTCCTTGCTGCCTAAGGTCTGTGACAGCGCCCATCATTACGGCCACAGCGCCGCGCACTGGCTGGGCGAGGCGGTGCATATTGGTGGCATCGCAGGCGATCAACAAGCCGCGCTGATTGGCCAGGCTTGCTTTCAGGCGGGTATGGCCAAAAGTACCTACGGCACGGGCTGTTTTATGGTGATGAACACGGGCTCTGTCGCTGTGCGCTCGACGCACAGGCTGCTCACGACCGTGGCCTATCGTTTAAATGGGCAAGCCACTTACGCTTTGGAAGGCTCGATTTTTATGGCTGGCGCGACCATTCAATGGATTCGTGATGGCCTGCGCTTGATTGCCAGCGCCAATGAAGTGCAACCTTTGGCGGAAGCGACGGGCTATGACAATCCTGTGTACATGGTTCCGGCTTTTACAGGCTTGGGTGCGCCTTATTGGGACCCTATGGCCAGAGGCGCGATTTTGGGGCTAAGCCGCGATACGGGCATCAAAGAAATCGTGACCGCTGGGCTGCAAGCGGTGTGCTACCAAAGCCGTGATTTGCTCAATGCCATGCTCAAAGACGGTGTGGTATTGCACGAGCTGCGCGTGGACGGCGGCATGGTGGTCAATGATTGGTTGATGCAATTTTTGGCGGATATTTTGGGCGTGGTGATAGCACGTCCCAAGGTTACCGAAACCACTGCCTTAGGCGCAGCGCTCTTGGCGGGGCTCAATGTGGGGCAGTACCCATCGCTTGCCGAAATCGCGCAGGTTTGGCGTCAAGATCAGACTTATCAGTCGCGTTTAGCGGTCACGCAACGAGAAACTTTGTACGCAGGTTGGCTCAATGCGGTGGAGCGAGTTCGCTCAAATAACGAGCAGTCCTTGCCCAAGTTGTCATAGGCACAGTCAAACTTCTGACTATAATACAGGCAGTTTTTGGCGGGAGCTGGGTGTGAATAAGCTACAGCGCGATATTCTTCGTAGACATGGCCTAGTGACCATCGGCATCTTGTTGCTGAGCGTGTTATTTGTCGTCAGTTATTTGTTGCGCGTACCCGACCCAAACTACACTGAGCTTATCTATGTTTTGATCTGCTACACGGTCTTGCAAAGCACGCTACTTTTTTGGGTGGCTTCAGGCCGTAGCTTAAAAAATAAAGATCCAAGCCTTACGCTGGCTTTCCTGATCTTGGGTATCACTTACATTTCCGTTGGCATTTATTTCGTCCCAGAAAACCGCGACATTAGCTTGCTGTTTTATTTAACGGCCATTCCTTATGGGATTTTTCAGCTTAATTGGCAGCGATTTTTGTTTTTAGCCTTGTACAGCATGACGCTGTATCTGGCGGTCATCTTTCATCATTACCTAAAAGACCCCCGCGCTTGGCCTTTGCCGCAAGAGCTGACTTTAGCCACGGCTTTGCTTTTTTGCTTGCTGTTTTTTGCCGTATTGGGCAAGGAAGTCACGGTGCTGCGCAGCCGTTATGTACGCAAAAACGAAGAGCTTAAAGTCGCACTAAAACAAATCGAAGAGCTGGCTATTACCGATGAGCTGACTGGCCTTTATAACCGCCGTTTTTTGCAGACCACTTTAGCCAGTGAGCGTGCGATTGCGCAGCGCGAGGGCTCGACCTTCGTGCTGGCTTTTATCGATATCGACCACTTCAAAGCCATTAACGACCGTCATGGCCATGCAGTCGGTGATGAGGTGCTGGTCGAGCTTGCTCAATTGCTGCGCACCTCGGTGCGGGAGATGGATCTGGTGGCGCGTTTTGGCGGCGAGGAGTTTGTGATTTTGCTGCGTGATATGACGGTGGATAGAGCGGTACAGCGTATGGAGCGCATTCGCAAAAAAGTAGAAGGGCAGACGTTTTCGGCTTTGGGTTTGCCTTTGACGATATCCGCAGGCTTAACCGAATACCGTGTACCTGAGCCCATTGATGAGCTAATTTTGCGTGCGGATAAGCTTTTGTATCAGGCCAAAGAGCAGGGGCGTAATCGGGTGGTGAGCGATCCTGCGCCTAGGCAATTATCCTTGGCGCAGGATTTTTCCTAAAAAGGCTAAGCATTATTCTTCATGACAGAGCAAAAATTCCAGCAAGGCTTTTTGCGCGTGCAAGCGATTTTCGGCTTCGTCCCACACGACAGCTCTGGGGTCATCCAAGAGGTTGTCACTGATTTCTTCACCACGGTGCGCAGGCAGGCAGTGCATAAAGAGCACATCGGCGGCGGCTTT
>JAYRHO010000319.1:0-2477 GCA_041907245.1 Saccharospirillaceae bacterium | reverse complement strand
TCTGATTACCGCCCGCTCTTTGGGCAACAACGGCATTTGGCCAACGCTCTACGCCGCCGTACGCCAAGAGCAAATCGACAGCCCTTACATTCAAGACTTTTTTCAGCACGCCTTAGAAACCTGCTTCCGTGAGCTGGTCGGCATATTGCCCTGCGAAGGCTAGAGCACGAAGCTGCGACTTAAGGGATGAATTTGCAGAAGGTTTTTGAGGCAAAAAAAAGGGCTCTAAACAGAGCCCCAAAAAAGCGAATTTCTCGCTACATTCTCACCACGTCTCCTAGGGATACGCAGGAGCTATGTTGCCCCACACCCACTCAGAAATCTGTATGACTTAAGTGTCATTTTGTAACTCTTTGTTACTCGACGTTCGGATGGCGACGCGGCCAAATAATACTGAAACGCGCACCGCCTAAGGTATCACTGCGCGTTACCATCGCTCGTCCGCCGTGCCAATAGGCAATGCGGCGCACAATGGACAGCCCTAAGCCATAACCGCCTGAACTGCGGGTACGGCTGTCGTCTAAGCGCGCAAAGGCGGCAAAGACTTTCTCCCAGTGCTCCTCGGGAACGCCAGGGCCGTCGTCCTCGACATCCACACGGCAAGTTTCACCGCTGACCGAGCAAGACACTCGCACCTTGCTATTGGCATAACGCCCCGCGTTGCCCACCAAGTTTTGAATGGCGCGATGAATGTAACGCGGCTCCACCTCGGCCAACAGACAATGCTCCACCGGTTCGCCAATATAATGAACAGCAACATGCTTGGGTGGATGCGCTTCATTGACGACTTGTTCGGCGATGGCCGCGACGTTAGCACCCTGGAAGTCCAGCGAAGGGCCGCCCTCCTCCAAGCGCGCATAAGTTAAAATCTCATCAATTAGCTCATCCAGCTCTTGAATGTCGTTATCAATGCCCTTGAGCTGCTTTTGCACAAAGCTGTTTTCAACACTGTCTTCAATGATTTGCACGCCAAAGCGGATGCGTGCCACAGGCGTACGTAGCTCGTGCGATACCGCACGCACCATCTCGCGCTGAATAAAAATCAAACGCTGAATGTGCTCCGCCATTTTATTGAAAGCCTGCCCGAGACGACTAACAGGGTCGATGCCTTCCGATGCCACTCGCGCCCCCAAATGCCCCATGGCCAAGCGACTGGTGGCTTGCTCCAGTTTGCGCAGGCGCATTTCAAACGAACTGACCACCCAATACACACCTAACCCCAAAAGCAAAGCGCCGATCAGCGTAATCATGCTCAGGGCTTGCCACGAATAAGGATTAAAAGCACGAATCGGCCCCAAGCGCAGGACGTTATCCTGCCCAGGCAGCTTCATCAGAGCTTCCATCTCCTTGCCTGCAATCGTAATGCGCACCACCGCTTCACCGTACTGCAATCGTGCTAAATCACTGTCTGATATTTTCAAACTGGCAAAGGGTACAAGCTGTAACGGATAGCCAAACTGTTTTTGTTTTTGCGCTAAAAAGCGTTCAATGGCCTCGCCCGAACGCTGCCAATCTTCAACCAGCATGGAGATGGTCGTTTGCGCTTGCAGCTCGGTAATGGTATCGAGCTCGATTTTGATATAACGCTGCGCATCCAGCTCGCGAAAAAGCTGCACGGCTTTTTGTGGCTCATTCAGGATTAATGGCCTGCCATGGTGTAGGCGTTCAATTTGATAGCCATCCAGCTCTGCCTGAGCATAGGGCAGCACCTCGATGCGCGCATCAATGCGCGAGGTCAGCTCCGCTAAAGAAGAAGGATATTGTTGTAAACGCTGGGCGAGTAAATACAAGCTGCCTGCCACCATATCCTCGTTGAACTGAGCGCTGCGCACTAAGTTCACAAGCTGTAAGGCCGCAAGGCAAATCAGACCGACCAAAAGCAGTGCGGCCAAAAGCCCAGAGTAAACTCGAATAAATATGGCCGCTCTCCTTAGATTTCCTTAACAAATAAGTAGCCTTTTGAACGCACGGTTTTGATGCGCTTGGGGTTGACGGGGTCGTCACCGATTTTGGGGCGAATGCGCGATATGCGCACATCAAAAGAGCGATCTTGGCCGTCGTATTCGATACCACGCAAATTGTTGAAAATTTCTTCACGCGTAAGCACCCGCCCTGCGTTGCTGCTTAACAGCCATAACAAATCAAACTCGGCGCTGGTCAGGTCGATGCTTTCGCTATCCAGCCAAGCCTCGCGCATGGCGCTGTCCACCACCAAATTGCCAAAGGTCAGGCGATTTTCAGTGGCGCTATCTGTCACAGGAGGCTCGACGCTGTCTTTAACGCGGCGCAGCAAGGCGCGAATGCGCGCCAATAACACACGCGGGCGGACAGGCTTTGCGACGTAGTCGTCTGCCCCCATTTCGAGACCCAAAACCTGATCCAAGTCTTCGGTGCGTGCCGTCAGCATTAAAATAGGGCCTTTATAGTAAGGGCGCACGATGCGACACACCGCCAAGCCATCTTCGCCTGGCAGCATT
>JAYRHO010000318.1:0-2093 GCA_041907245.1 Saccharospirillaceae bacterium | reverse complement strand
TTGGTCGTGTTGGTCGCTGTGTGCTGCGCGCGCTCTATGAAAACGGCTATCGCGAGCAGTTGCAGGTGGTGGCCATCAATGAATTAGCCGATATCGATACCATCAGCTATATGCTGCGTTATGACAGCACGCATGGGCGTTTTGCGGGCACGGTAGAGGTGGTGGATGCGGGGCATTTGCGCATTAATGGCGACGACATTGCCCTGTTTCATGAGGCCGATACGCGCAGCCTCAACTGGGCCGCGCAGCAGATAGATTTGGTGCTGGAGTGCAGCGGGCAAATTACCTCGCGCGAACAAGCGCAGCAGCATTTGGATGCGGGTGCCAAGCGCGTGTTGATTTCCAATCCTGCCGACAGCGCTGTCGATAACACCATTATTTACGGTTTGAATCACCTAAGCCTTACGCCAAAGCAGCGCATTGTTTCCAACGGCTCGTGCTCGACCAATTGTTTGCTGCCTATTTTGGCGGTCTTGGATAAAGCCTTTGGCATCGAAGCGGGTGTAACGACCACCATTCATTCCGCGATGAACGACCAACCTGTAATTGATGCTTATCACAGCGATTTGCGCCGCACCCGCGCGGCAGGGCAAAGCATTATTCCTGTTAATACGGGGCTGCATATTGGTGTGGCGCGCCTGATGCCGCACTTGGAAGGCAAAATCGAAAGCCTGCATTTGCGCGTGCCGACTATTAATGTCTCGGTGTTGGATTTAAGCCTGCAACTGCGCACGCCCACCGACGCCAAAACGGTGAACGCCTTGTTGCAGCAAACCAGCCAGCAGCAGCTTGCTGGCATTTTAGGCATTACCTTTGAAGCTCATGCCTCCATTGATTTTAATCACGACGCCCGTTCGGGCATTGTCGATGCCACCCAAACTCGCGTCAGCGACGGACGCTTGCTCAAGCTTTTGGTGTGGTTTGATAACGAGTGGGGCTTTGCCAATCGCATGCTCGATACCGCGCGGCGGATGTGATTTTTTCGCTGTGCTTAAACGACAGGCTGACACCCTTGTGTCAAAGGTGTCAGCGCATAAGGGCTTACTGATACTTTTGTATAAAAGCTTTTTTGCCGCTGTTTAAGCTGTCTTCTTTGGCCAAAGAAGGCAGGTCGTATCGGCAGATAATGGAGGATATTAAACGCGGTTTGGCAAAAGAATATGTAGCGAAAGGGCAGCATACACAGCAAGAAATGGCGTATCTGCTAGGGTACAGCGACGCGGCTAACTTTCGCCGCGCGCTAAGGCGTTGGATGCTCTGAATGCCAGCCACGCCAGCCCTACAAAGAGCAGTAGCCACACAACAGTGCGGAAGGTCATGGCGTAAAGGCTAGCAACAGCCACAGCGCCGCCCCAAAAGTGGAAGACGCCAATGGCGATCAGTACGACAAGGTTCAGCATAAAAATTGCGGCCGCCGCTTTCTTGCCCTGCGCGAGATGCCGCCATGCCAGCCATCCAGCCCAGATATACAGCAGGCCCATCAGGGTGTTGTAAATTAGCAGTGGCAGAAAGACGACATAGCCAGGATCGGAGCCTGTCAGAACTCGCACACCAGCGAAGACGGTCACTAGGCCAAACAAAGCCCCCGTCAGTGCCAGAATAAGCTGAATAACACGCGGATATATTGCTTGATTCAATTTTGCCTCCCGAAAAATCGCCTACGCAGTAAACGCGCCCGTGGAGGTGATATTAGCAGACATGGCTTTATGTTGGCGGCTTGAAGCTGCTACAATCGCGCGCAATTTTTACTCAGTATGCCGCTAGGAATGAAATATGCCTGTTAAGAAAATGACCGACCTCGATTTAACCGGTAAGCGCGTGTTAATTCGTGAAGATTTAAACGTGCCTGTGAAAAACGGCAAAGTCAGCTCCGATGCCCGTATTTTGGCTTCTTTACCCACCATCAAACTGGCGCTGGAAAAAGGCGCGGCGGTCATGGTGTGCTCGCACTTGGGACGCCCTACCGAAGGTGAGTTTTCAGAAGAAAACTCCATGCGCCCTGTGGCCGATTATTTATCCAAAGCCTTAGGCCGTGATGTGCCTTTATTAAAAGATTATTTAGATGGCGTGAATGTTCAGCCTGGTGAAGTGGT
>JAYRHO010000317.1:0-1863 GCA_041907245.1 Saccharospirillaceae bacterium | reverse complement strand
AGGCTTTGGTACCAGCCTAGGCTACACCCTGGTGTATTTGTCTTTAATCGTGCTGATTCCCTTGGCGGCCATAGTGGTGAAAACCCTAGAAATGGATTTTGCCACCTTTTGGAATACCGTGACCTCGCCGCGTTTGCTGGCCAGCTACCGGTTGTCTTTTGGTGCGTCTTTGTTGGCAGCGGCCATTAACTCGGTCTTTGGTTTGCTCTTGGCTTGGTCCTTGGTGCGCTACAGCTTTCCTGGCAAAAAAATAATTGATGCGTTGGTCGATTTACCCTTTGCCCTACCCACGGCGGTTGCAGGTATCGCACTTACGGCGCTGTACGCGCAAAACGGCTGGATAGGCCAGCTGCTTGCGCCTTTTGGGATTCAAATTGCCTTCGGCCCTGCGGGTGTGCTGGTGGCGCTGGTCTTTATCGGCCTGCCTTTTGTGGTGCGTACCGTGCAGCCGATTCTGGAAGACATCGACACCGAGCTGGAAGAAGCGGCGGTGAGCTTGGGCGCGAACCGCTGGCAGACTTTTTGGAAAGTGGTGTTCCCTATTTTAACGCCTGCACTTTTAACGGGTTTTGCTTTGGCCTTTGCGCGTGCGGTGGGCGAATACGGCTCGGTGATTTTTATTGCAGGCAATATTCCGATGATTTCTGAAATTACGCCCTTGATGATCATCACCAAATTAGAGCAATACGATATCGCGGGCGCGACGGCGATTGCCGTGGTAATGCTGGTTTTTTCTTTTGTGTTGTTGCTGGCGATTAATGGCCTGCAAGTGTGGACAGCAAGACGTACAGGACGATCACTATGAACGCATTAACTCCCAGTTTAATTTCTGCCGATGCGCTGCTGGCGCAAGCACCAGGCGTGGAAGATAAACGCACCAAGTTTGAAAAAAACCGTGCCACCGCCGAGCCAAAATGGGTGAAGCGGTTAATTCTGGGCGTGAGTTTAAGTTTTTTTGGTTTATTTTTATTTCTGCCTTTGGTGGCGGTATTTTACGAAGCTCTGCGTCAAGGTTTTAGCGTGTATTGGCACGCCTTAATCGACCCCGATGCACTTTCAGCCATTAAATTAACGCTGCTGGCGGCGGCGATTTCGCTGCCACTTAATTTAGCTTTTGGTATCGCGGCGGCTTGGTCTATTACTAAATTTGATTTTAAAGGCAAACAAATACTGCTGACTTTTATCGACCTGCCATTTTCCATTTCGCCTGTGGTTGTCGGTTTAATGTATGTGTTGCTTTTTGGTATGAGCAGCAGCCTAGGTGCGTGGCTGTACGAGCACGACCTTGCCATTATTTACGCTGTACCTGGCATCGTATTAGCCACAACCTTTGTGACTTTTCCTTTTATTGCGCGCGAGCTGATTCCGCTGATGCAGGCACAAGGGCGCGAAGAAGAAGAAGCCGCCGTGGTGCTGGGTGCGCGTGGCTGGCAAGTGTTTTGGTACATTACTTTGCCCAATATTAAATGGGGTTTGCTCTACGGCGTGATTTTATGCAACGCCCGCGCGATGGGGGAGTTTGGCGCGGTGTCGGTGGTGTCTGGGCATATTCGCGGCATTACTAATACTTTGCCTTTGCACGTCGAAATTCTTTACAACGAATATCAATTTTCTGCGGCTTTTGCCGTGGCTTCTTTACTTGCAATTTTGGCTGTACTCACCTTGGTGTTAAAAACTTGGGTAGAGCATCGCAGCGCGAAAAAGCCCAAACACTAAGCGGTAATACTTTATGAGCATTCAAGTTAAAAATTTGCAAAAGGAATTTGGCGCTTTTAAGGCATTGGATAATATTTCTCTGGATTTTAATTCAGGCGAATTGGTCGCGCTGCTTGGGCCCTCGGGCTGCGGCAAAACCACCTTGCT
>JAYRHO010000316.1:0-12603 GCA_041907245.1 Saccharospirillaceae bacterium | reverse complement strand
GTTTTGTGTACGGACTCGCCTTTGGTATCCACCGCCACAGTGACGGGCATGTCTTTGACGTCAAACTCGTAAATTGCTTCCATACCTAAATCAGCAAAGCCTACGACTTTGGCGGCTTTAATGGCTTGAGAAACCAAATAGGCCGCGCCACCGACTGCCATTAAGTACACGGCTTGGTTGTCACGGATGGCGTCGATAGCGATGTCGCCGCGCTCGGATTTACCAATCATGCCCAAAAGACCTGTTTTCTCCAGCACGGTGCGGGTGAATTTATCCATACGCGTGGCGGTGGTGGGGCCAGCAGGGCCAACCACTTCGTCACGCACTGGGTCAACTGGGCCAACGTAGTAAATAAAGCGGCCTTTTAAGTCCACAGGCAGCTCTTCGCCACGGGCAAACATATCGACCATGCGCTTGTGCGCCGCATCGCGGCCGGTGAGCATTTTGCCAGAGAGTAAAATGGTTTCGCCTGTTTTCCAGTCTTTGACGTCTTCGGGGGTTAGGGTGTCGAGGTTGACGCGACGCACGCTGTCACCTAGCTCCCAGCTCACTTCTGGCCAGTCTTCTAACTTGGGCACTTCCAGCTTGGCAGGGCCTGAGCCATCGAGCACAAAGTGGGTGTGACGAGTGGCGGCGCAGTTGGGGATGATAGCCACGGGCTTATTGGCGGCGTGGGTGGGGAAATCCAGCACCTTGATGTCCAGCACGGTAGTCAAACCGCCTAGGCCTTGTGCGCCAATACCCAGCTTGTTCACCTTATCAAACAGCTCTAAGCGCAGCTCTTCGGCACGCGTTTTCGCGCCACGGGCTTGCAGCTCGTGAATGTCGATGGGTTCAAGCAAGGATTCTTTGGCCAGCATCATGGCTTTTTCGGCTGTGCCGCCAATACCAATGCCGAGCATGCCAGGTGGGCACCAGCCCGCACCCATTTTAGGCACTTGTTCCAGCACCCAATCAACGATGGAGTCGGAGGGGTTCAACATGGCAAATTTAGACTTGGCTTCTGAGCCACCGCCTTTTGCGGCCACATGCACGTCCACAGTGTTGCCTGGCACGAGTTTCATGTGAATAACAGAAGGCGTGTTGTCTTTGGTGTTTTTGCGCGCGCCATCTGGGTCGGCCAATACGGAGGCGCGCAGCACGTTATCTGGGTGAGTGTAAGCGCGGCGCACGCCTTCGTTACACATATCTTCGACGCTCATGTCGCCTTCAAAGCGCACATCCATGCCAATGGTTAAAAATACGGTGACAATGCCCGTGTCTTGGCAGATGGGGCGATGGCCCATAGCGCACATGCGCGAGTTAATAAGAATCTGCGCCATAGCGTCTTTGGCGGCTTTGGATTCTTCACGCTCGTAGGCCTCGTTCATGGCCTGAATAAAATCTTTGGGGTGGTAGTAGGAAATGTACTGTAGAGCGTCGGCGACGCTTTGAATTAAGTCTTCTTGCTTGACCACAGTCACTGTCATGGCGAGTTCTCTCTTTGCTGTTGACGGTCAAAAAAGCCCACCAAGGTGGGCTAATTTTGGGTGCGCGGATTATACAGCAAGAGCACGCGTTGTGTTAGGCAAGCGCCCTATTAGAAAGGCCACCAACCTTCATTTTTTTGCTCGGTAGCAGGTGCGGCGGGTTCGGCGTTGTCTGCGGCCTTAGTGTTTTTGTTGTTGTCTTTACTGCTGTCTTTGCTGGAAGTCTTACCATCAATAGAGCCATCAAAGACACGCTGTAAGTCTTTGTCTTCTTCTTGCGCTTTGGCGTTCAAAGAAGCGCCACCGTGATGCAACATTTTGGTTACGGGCAGCTCGGTTAAGGCCAGCGCAGTATCAACCAGTTGCAGCGGGCCGTCGCCTAAGACCGCTGCGGTGCTATCGGCGCTCACTTTAGGCGGCTCTACTTCGCTGTAGCGTAAGTAATAGGTTTTGCCTGCCTGCACCTCCAGATGCATGCTAGCCACGGTGCTTAGCACTAAGTTGTTTACACCTTCAAAACCCAACAGGCCGCGACGCATCACAATGTCGTAACTACCAGGCTGCAATTCGTACCAGGTATAAGCACCGCCTTTTAAGTTAAAGAGGCGCTTGCCATTCATGTTGAAGCTGGGCGCTTCAAACTCATCCATCGACCAATCGTTGGCTGGACGGTAAACATAGAGTAAAGCTTTGTATTCGCTTTTGAAGGTTTTGGCTTCAAAGTTTTCTCCGTGCGGCTTGCGCACGGCCGAGCCAAAGCTGTCGCCAATTGACTGGTGAATGGTACAGCCGCTAGTCAGGGCAAGGGTTGCGGCGGCAAGCCACATTGACACGATTTTTATCATTATTATTACCTGTCGGTTTACTGAAGTTCGTACAAAAACTGCCAAAGAATTGGGCTGTTGGTTAGCCTGTGTACAGAAAAAATTTCGGCTGCTATCATGCCACAATAACAAAAAATAACAAAAACTATTGAGGGACAGCTTATGCAACCCACCTCACCACTGCGCCACAGCCTCCTTGCTCTGAGCCTCTTGCTTGGTGCAACTTTTATGGCTCATGCTCAGCAAGACAAAACCCCACCCGCGCCCGCCAAAAAGAAAGCCGTAATGAACGAAGCTTATTATTCGACCGATGTCGATGAAGCCGTTACCGCCGCCAAGCGCAACCCAACCAATACCAATTTTGTCGGTGCGCGCTGGTATAACCGCACGACCGCCAAAAGCTTTACCTTTGCAAAACTGGCCAACCCCGAAATGGACAGCACTGTCATTGAAGGCGCTATGGGGCCTACCGCTGCGGGTGAAGCCGCTGCCGCTGAAGCTCAACAGCCCATTCGAGATGTTGCCTTAGACCGCAGCAACCGCAGCGACTCAATCCAAGAAACGCAAACTCAGGCCACCAGCCATCCTAGCGCGCTAGCGCCGCGTAAAGTCGATAACCCCGAAGGCGTGGTTTATGTAAGAAGTGCCGAATCCACCGACAAATACGTCAGCATCGAAGGCGTTAATGGCAAAGAAATTCGCTATGGCCACAATGCCAATACCTTGGGTGCTTCTAAGGTCACAGACGTGCACGGCTCGCATGTGAGCAAAGTCGAACTCTACAACCCTCCCAAGAAGTAATGCTCTGAGGGCAGTCCGATGAAAGCGTTACTTGGTGCACTTTGTTTACTCGCTGCTTTGTCTGCTCAGGCAGGCAAGGTGCTGGATGACGAGTATTATTCCAACGACATTTTCCGCGCCATTGAAGAAGCCAAAGAACGCACCCATCACTACGATTACAGCAGCGCTTTGCGCTACAACCGCAGCACGTCACAAAGCATTCAAATTCCGCGCTTGCTGAATAAAGACATGGCGAAAACCAGTATCGAAACCCCCGAGCTGGATCAACAAGAGCCTGAACCCCCCGTAAGCCTTGGCGAAAACAAAATCGCCACCAACAGCACCGACAGCGCACGCGTACAAAGCAACTCGCCCAGTAGCGTCAATTTCAACAGCTCATCCGTGACCGTGCGCACTTATTTAAGCAACTGAGCCTTAATTTTTTGCCGTATCACCGCCGTAAACTTCAACAGCTGACTGTCTCTTTGCCAGTCTTGGCGCTCTGGCTGTGGCAAAGCTTGAGCGGCCTGCTCCAGCACCTGCAATAAATCCTCCAGCGCCTGCATGCTCTCTAGCGTGAAATAACGCGGCGCGGCCGTAAAAGCCGCTTGCAGTGCTTGCACCTGTGCATTCAGGTTTTGCTGGGCAACGCGGCTAAGCCACCCCGCCAGCGCCAAAGTCACATGCACATCTTCAAAGTAGCGAAAGGGTTTATTCACTTGCTGCTGCGCGTTACGGCAGTACAGGTAGTGATGGGGCAAGGTTAAATCGAAACGAAAAGCACGATGCGGCAGCTCTGGCATAAGCGGCGCAGCGCTGGGGGCTTTTAACTCCAGCCGAGCAATGACTTCTTTGGGCAGGCGCAAAACCACTAAATCCTCGCCCTCACGCAGCATCAGATACAACCAATCCAAGCCCGAAGGCGGCCAAGGCAGATAAGACTTTTCGCCCTGTAGCTGCTTGTGCGTGCTGTGGTAGGTGCTGTGCATCTCATAAGGAGATTTCACGCCTTTTTCTGAAACAGCAAAAGCCGCCCATTCCGAGGGGGAAAGGCTAGGATCCAGATGACGCAGCGCACACTGATAACCAACAAAAAAGGCGCAGCTGGGGGTATCGCAGAGCTGCCCGAGTTGCCATGCCACCATGGGAGTGGGCGTGGATGCCAAAGCCTGCGCCAAGGCTTGTTTTAACTCGGCATCGGTGCGCAGGCTGAGCGGCGGCATTACTTCACTCCCGCGCCCGATGCCTGTAAACGATCGACGCGCGCGCTAAGCTCATCCAACTGCGCACGCAAAACCGCCGTATCGACTTTCTTTAATGCCGTGATGTCTTTCTTTAAAGCGGCTAGGTCTTTTTGTAAGCTGGAAATGCTATCCGACTGCTGAGCCAAGCGCAGATCCATTTCTGGCAAGGCTTTAAGCTGCGCCTCGTTTTGCCCTAGTCGTTTTTTCAGATCCGCCACGGCTTCGTCTTGCTCAACATTTTTCTTATCGCTGTTGCCCTGCGCTTCCGTAGCTTGAGCCGCAGCGGTTTTTAATCCTTGTACGTCTTTACTGGCGACGTTGAGATCGGCGCGATCCTTTTTGCCATTTTCCTGTAGGCGCTGCACTTCCTCATTGAGCTGAGTGATTTGGATTTTCAGCGCATCGACGGATAAGTTGGCATTTTCGCCTGTTACCGACAGCTTATCGTTTAACACAGATAGGTTTTGTGTTTGCGATTCCAACACGGTCTTGCTGCCACTTAGGTCTTGTTGCAGCTTTTGCAGCTCTAAAAATAAATAACCCGCCCCTGCCGCTGCAAGCACCGCAAAAATTAAGGCGACCGCCGCCAAAGTCTGTTTGGAGCCGTTATCCGCAGCCGAGCTGGTGCGTGCCACTGTGGGCTTGCGCACCTGAGCCGTCGCCTGTCTTTGGCGCATGGCTAATTCTTCGGGAGAAAGCGTTAAATCGGTGAGAATGGGCTCTTGATTCTTATCCATTTTGGCTCCATGTAGAGGGCGTAATTTTGATGCGGCAGTATAACAAGCTTTATGCAGCGCAACAGAGTTTTGCCTTAATACGCAAAAATTATGCAAGAAAAAACTACCAAAATAAGGGTAGGCAAATAGCACCTTGGAGATAGGGGTGCTATGATCGCACACCGTGAATTGGCATCACCGTTAAACCTAAAATATTGATGGAGAATCATTATGGCTTTTGAATTACCCGCTCTGCCTTATGCAAAAGACGCCTTGGCACCCTATATTTCTGCTGAAACTTTAGAGTTTCACCACGGCAAACACCACAATGCCTATGTAACCAACCTGAATAATCTGGTTCCTGGTACTGAGTTTGAAGGCAAAACCTTAGAGCAAATCATCAAGTCTTCTACGGGCGGTATTTTTAATAACGCCGCGCAAGTGTGGTTCCACACTTTCTTCTGGCACAGCCTCGCTCCTAAAGCAGGTGGCGCACCCACTGGTGCCATCGCAGCAGCCATCGAAAAAACCTGGGGCTCCTTTGACAAGTTCAAAGAAGAATTCACCAAATCCGCCGCTGGCAACTTCGGCTCAGGCTGGACTTGGCTGGTGAAAAAAGCCGACGGCTCTTTAGCCATCAGCAACACCTCTAACGCAGGTTGCCCTATCACGGAAGCAGGCGTTACCCCCATCCTGACCGTTGACGTATGGGAACACGCTTACTACATCGACTACCGCAATGCGCGTCCTAAGTACTTAGAAAGCTTCTGGGCTTTAGTAAACTGGGAATTTGCCAACAAAAACTTTGCTGCTTAATACTTAGCCGCTAAAGTACCAAGGCTCGATCTCGCATCGAGCCTTTTTTTATCTTGAAATCACACCATGCAGTTACTTCTTGCCTCCAGCTCACCTTATCGCCGCCAATTACTTAGCCAGCTCAAGCTGCCCTTTGTGTACGCTGCGCCTGACATCGACGAAAGCCCTAATGCCAGCGAAACGCCTGAGCACTATGTAGAAAGACTGGCCATCGCCAAAGCGCAAGCGCTGCGCGTGCGCTACCCTGCGCACTGGATTATTGGCAGCGATCAATGCTGCCTAGTAAACGGCAAAATCACGGGTAAACCCTTAACCAGCGAGCGCGCCATTGCGCAGCTGCAAGCCTCATCAGGGCAAAAAGTGCGTTTTTTAACAGGGCTATGCGTGCTTGCGCCCGATGGCGCTTGGCAAAGCACGGTGGAGGAGTTTGCGGTGCATTTCAGGCCGCTCACTGATGAGGAAATTGCGCTTTATGTGCAGGCCGAACAGCCGCTGGATTGCGCGGGCAGTTTTAAGGTGGAAGGTTTAGGGATTCATTTGTTTGAGCGCTTAGAAGGGCGCGACCCAAATACCTTGATTGGCCTGCCCTTGCTGGCACTGCTGGACATGCTGCGTGCAGCAGGCTTTAGCCCGCTGCATCATATCCAGAATTAAGTCTTAACGATTTACAGGCATTCCTTTAAATAAGTCATCGACTTTCTTATCTTCAGGAACGGCGATTTTATCCGACAGGGTAAACTCCCAAATACCATTGTATTTATCCTTGGCCAGCTTGGTGTTCATACCGCTGTTGTTCACTATGGTGGGGCGTAGGAACACCATCAGGTTGCTTTTGTTTTGCTGTGCGGATTTGGATTTAAACAGCCAACCCAGCAAGGGAATATCGCCTAACAGCGGCACTTTGCTCTCTACTTCGCGGACGTCATCACGAATCAAGCCACCGAGCACCACCGTTTCTTCGTTGCCCGTCAGAATCATGGTTTTGATGGCGCGCTTGTTGGTAATCAGGTCGGCGCTGCCGTCTATGGTGGTGTTGGCAACCGACTCCGCCGTGGCTTCCACTTCCAAGCGAATGGCTTCGCCATCGTGAATATGGGGCTTGACCTTCAAAGTAATACCCACGTCTTCACGGGTGATGGTGGTGAAGGGATTGGTGTTGTTGCTGGAAGCGGTTGAGCCTGTACGGAAGGGCACGTTCTGACCGACAATAATTTCGGCCTCTTGGTTATCCAGCGTCATAATGCTGGGCGTGGACAGCATATTGGCCAGGGTGTTAGTGGCCAAAGCCTGCAAGATAATGCCAAAGCTGGGCTGGCCTTTGTGCTCGGTATAGGCTCCTAAGGTCAAACCTGAGCCGACTGCGGCGGCAGGATTGCCCGACATAATGCTGCCCGCAATGGTACTCATGGAGGGGCCGGCGTTGGAGAAGTTCGTGCCTGCTAAAGGCTTATCCAAGCTGCCCGTTGCCCACTGGAAGCCCAGTGCATCGCTGATATCGCCTGTGACTTCGACAATGGCCGATTCGATCAGGACTTGCGCACGGCGCACATCCAGCGCCGCCACCAGCTCCTCGACTTCTTTCATCAAGGAAGGCTCAGCGCGCACGACAATGGCGTTCAAATCTTCGTCGGCATACACACTGGACTTGCCTGCCGCTTTGTTGTCTTTGTCGTTGGTAGGCGCTTCACCCAACAAGCCTTTCAGCATTTCTGCCACTTTTTTAGCATCGGCGTATTGCAGGCGAATTACCTTGGCACTGCCCGTAAAATACGAGGGCTGATCCAGCTCTTCGATCAGCTTACGAATGCGTTCGCGCGCACTTTTTTCACCTTTAAGGATTAAACGATTGCTGCGCTCATCGGCCACCACGCGAATAGAACCTGCGGTGTTTTCGTTGGCATTTTGCGTTGCGCCCTGAGCAATGCGCGCAGGGTCGAGGTTTTGCAACATGGTCACCATATTGCCAACCCAAGCCTGTTTCAGCTGGATCACTTCCAGCTCTTCCGAGCCTGATTTGTCTAAACGGTCGATGATTTGCTCGACGCGCGCGATGTTGCTGGCGTGGTCGGAAATAATCAGCGCGTTGGCGGATTTAACGCCTGCCAAATGGCCGTATTTGGCAACCAGAGGGCGCAAAATGGGCACTAAATCCAAGGCTGGAGTGTTTTTAATCATCACGACTTTAGTGACCAGCTCTTGGCTGTTGGGCGACACTTTTTCGTCTGGGCCACGGCCTTGCTGCTTCATGTCGTTTTGTTGCACGATCAAAATCACATCGCCTGCGGGTACGGCAACAAAGCCTTGCACTTCCAGCACCGATAAAAACAGCTCATAGACGGCATCTTTGTTCATCGGCTCGGAAGACAATACGGTTACTTTGCCTTTGACGCGCGGGTCGATTACAAAGCTTTTGCCTGTAATATCGGCCACCTGGCTGATGAACGCGCCAACATCGGCTTCTTTTAAATTAATTTGCCAGCTGTCTTGCGCAAAAGCGTTAGCGCTAACAGCGAATAAGGCACAACATACCCATTTCTTAAACACGCTTTTCTTCCTTCCTAATTAAGGCTGTGATTGACAACAAAACGACTGTTGCCACGCTGTACTTCGATGCGCACCTGAGATTCATTGCTCATTTGCTGCAATAACTGTTGATCGACACCTGGGTCACCCAAGCCTTGGCCATTGACCGACAACACGATGTCGCCTGGCTGCAACTGTAGGCTCATCAGCATTGAGCCTGGCTGTACGCGATAACCCTGCCCTGCGCCTATGGCTTCTAGGCCAAACTCACGCAGCGCGCCCTGTGGGTCGATGCGGGCTTCTTCGCCGAGCATATTGACGAACTCGGTGGGGGTGCGCACTTCTTGAAAGCGTTCGCGCAGGTTGCCGCGCTTACGTTCAGGCTCGGCACTGGCGACGGCACTGATGCCGACTTTTTCATCTTCGGCAAACTTCAATACTTCCAGTTTGCCGTTGGTGTCGAGCACCACGCGATTGTCATAGACCGCCGCCAAACGTGTGCTGCCTTGAATGGTGTCACCGATGCGGTAGTAGTCACCCTCTGCACCCTTGGGGGCAATGATGGCGCTGGAGCGCTCGGGCTTTTCGGTTACCGTCACGCCTAATAAGTCCAAACTGAGAAGGGTATCTGGGGCGTTGTCTTCGGCTTTTACTTCGGCAACAGGCTCATTGCCCACTATGCCAAACAAGTGAAAATCGGCGCTGCTAGCACCAACGACCTGAGCTTCACCGCGCGCCGTTGAAGGTGGCATCAGATACAAAGGCATGGGCGCGACCACGCGCCAAAACAGCACCGCCAACTCTACCGCCAAACAGGCTGTCAGTACGAGCTTACCCAGTGTGAGCAGGATGCGTTGCCAAGTGAACAAAGGTGTTTGCATGGTTGTCCTTTTCGCCACTACAGCAGCTTGTGCGAAACTTCAAAAATCACCGAGTCGGGTTCGGCGGGGACAGGCCAAGGCTGCCCTAACAAGTCGATAAAACGCCGCTTCAGCGCCACGCCACCCCAGCCATCGGGTTGCAAATAACCGCTTAAGACGCTTTGCCCTTCGGTGGTGGTGATTTCAACCTGTGCTTTATCGCCTTGCATGGCCAAATTTCCCACCAGCATGGGTAAGCTGGCGCTAACTGGGTTGTTATCCACCAACAAAGACACATTGCCGCCTGCGTAATTCATCCGCCCTGATATTGCCTGCACCAAGGTGGGGTTTAGCTGCACTTGCAGGTTTAATTTAGACAACTCCACCGCGCCTGATATGTCCGCACGCTGCGCTTGCAGCATGGGGCGCAGCGCCTGCAAATCCAAATAGCCGTCAATGTGCTCCAGCCTTAGGCTGTTTTGGCTTAGAAATACCGGACCTTCAACGCGCAAAGACTCGCCCTCGACCCGCAAATCAATTTGAGCCTGCCCCTTAAACAAAGGCCAAAACGCCAGCTGCCATTGCACCTGCATACGGCCAAAGCTTGGTAAAAAGTAGCTGCTGACTTGTGCGCGGCCATTCCAGAGCGAGCCTTGCGGCTGGGAAATTTGCACAGGGAGATTGGCCAATTTAGGCTCGACAAAACGCCAAATAAAATGCAGGGGCGCGGTCACGATTAACGTGCACAGAAAAATGATGCAACCCAAGGCCCAATACCAGCGGGCATTCCAGATTTTTTTTAGCATTTGAATGGAAGAAGTCCCTTAAAAGTGGCGGCCATTCTACTGAAGGAATCTTTAAAGCTCTAGCTTAAAATGCACCTTGGCGTCCGTGCCTAGGTGCACGCGCAATATCTATTTGCTTTGCGGCGCGCAGTCGCGCGTCCGGTGGAGGCCAAGCTTGACGTGGCCGGAACGAATAACAGCAACTTGTTAGCTGCTTATCACATGATTTTGTAAGTAACTAATTTGCGTTTTACGCCAGTATGGATAAAAGAATATGCCCGTAGTGCTATGACTTACCCAGATCCCATCCTCAAGAGCTTCCATTACCCATTTATACTCGGTCTTGCCTTTAATAAAGACTTTCAATCGACATTGCTCACTGAGACCAAAAGTAAAACAATTTAACGCTTCGTTTTTATCTGAAAACTCTTCGTGCCAACCGTTGTAACCTACAGTACACCCTTGTTCCGATTCCACTAGCCACACAGTAAATCCATTCTCTGGTGATACTGAAATAGTTGAGCCATCAAGCTCCCATCGCAGATCGGGATATTTCTTGAGTTTTTCTTTAATTTGGTTGATGCAATCCATACTCGAACCACCAGCTAACATTTTTATTCACAGGCATGCACGCCTAATATATTCAACATGCATGCTCATTATTTTGATAACGGCAATTCTGCCCTAGCCTAACCTCACCCGCAAGCAATAGCTCCTAGTATGTTATACGCGCCTTAAATTGTTTGCTTGCACTGCATTTAGGCTACTCAGTTAATTTATCTAAATAGCTGCTCTATCGTTTTCATCGACAGAAACATACGCACACGACCGTTATGTTCACACAGCACTTCAAAGCCATAGTGGGTGTAAAAAGCTTGAGCATTGTCGGTTAGGCAATCAACGATGACCGCATAAGCCTTCATGTATCGGTTTACTTCCCATAAATATTTTAAGGCACGAACTAGGCTAATTTTTCCTAGCCCTTGGCCATGAAACTCTTTATGCACGGCTAATTGGGCTAACAGAAAAACGGGGATTGGATAGTGTGGGAGTTTTTTCGCTAAATTAGCGGGCAGTGTTTCGCGACTAATGGTGCTGGGAGCAACCGTATAAAAAGCACAAATGGCGTATTTGCCATTGAGCAAGGCTTGGCTGCTTGGCAGCACCATAGTGCGGCTGATTCCTGCTTGCATGTGCTTAGCGGCATGAGTTTTGATAAAGGTATTCAGCTCTGGCTCACCGCAATCAAAAGAATCTCTATCATGCAGGGCTTTATCAAGCTCAACAAATTCTTTACCGAAACTCATCGGATGCCACTTTTCTCAGCAATCTCAACTGCATCTAGCAAAGCCTTATTGGGGGCTTTAGCTTGTTCGCAGGCTTGCATAAAAGCATCAAAAATATCGTCTTTAACTGTCATGCTTTCGTGCTGTTTAAGTACTTTTGTAGCATCGTCATCCATCAGTTTGACAATGTATTCCGTCAAGCTTTTCATGCCCAACAAAGCCGAGGCTTTTTCTGCCTTGACTTTAAGGTCGTCATTGAGACGAATATCAATACGTGCTGTCGCCATAACTCCTCCTATGTACGGAATTTATCCGTAATAGTGATAAGTATAAACAGCTTGCGTCGCATCTTCAATGTGTACGGAAAAACTACGGAATAGATATAATATCTACTTCGCAGGCGCTCCCGCCGACCCTGCAAGAATACCGCCATCAATGTTTATCTCTGTTCCTGTTAAGCAGCTAGATTCATCAGAGGCCAGCATGACAGCAACACAGGCAACTTCCTCTGGCAAACCAAAACGTCTAAGGGGCGTATCTTGAACAAAAGCGGCCATATTGGCTTCACGCTCAGGCCCATTGCCCAGCATCGGTTCCCACATGGGCGTAAGAATTGCAGCAGGGTGAATGGAATTGCACCGCACCTTCATATTCTGCTGTGCGCAGTACAAGGCCACACTTTTGGTATGATTTCGCACCGCCGCTTTACTGGAGGCATAAGCGGCCGCCGTTGGAATACCGACCAAACCAGAGCGTGACGATATATTAATAATGGAGCCCTCGCCCGTGATGCGCATGGCTTTGATGGCGTACTTGCAGCCTAAAAACACGCCATCGAGATTGGTTTCATGTACTTTGCGCCAAGCGTCTAAAGTTGCATTTTCTGGATCATGCGCCACAAAACCATCTTCAAAGCCAGTAATGCCAGCATTATTAACGACAATATCGAGCTGCCCGTGAGCCTCGACTATTTTCTCCGTAAGCTCTCGCCAAGTATCTTCGTGACGAACATCCAGCAAAACAAAACAAGCCGATTGACCAAGAGAGGTAGCGACTTGCTGCCCATTGCCTTGGTCAATATCCGTGACATCACAAAAGCACCTTCGGCGGCAAAATGCCGAGCAATTGATTCACCAATACCTTTAGCAGCCCAACCGAGGGTAACCTCGAGAAGCTGTCCGATATTCATACGGGAAGGGACCCCCAATGGATTCAAAACCATGTCAACAGAATTGCCGTTTGCTAAATAAGGCATGTCCTCAATTGGCAATATACGGCTAATCACCCCTTTGTTCCCATG
>JAYRHO010000315.1:0-2669 GCA_041907245.1 Saccharospirillaceae bacterium | reverse complement strand
TACGTGCTACTCGTGCACAAGCAGACCGCCAGCTGTATCGCGCGGCCATTCGTCATATTGTCGAAAACCAAGCCAATTTGGATATTTTTCAAGCCGCCTGCGATGACCTGATCGTGCAAGGCGATGGCATCGGCTCAACCGTGTGCGGTGTGGTGACCAACACCAAAATGCGCATTCACAGTAAAACCGTGGTGCTGACCACGGGTACGTTTTTGGGCGGCTTGATTCATATAGGCCTTGAAAACCACTCAGGCGGCCGCGCGGGCGACCCGCCCTCTATCGCACTGGCCAAACGCCTGCGTGAAATGCCCTTTCATGTTGGTCGTTTAAAAACGGGCACGCCTGCGCGTATCGACGCCCGTAGCGTCGATTTTTCCGTGATGCAAATACAACCAGGTGATACCCCGCTGCCCGTGATGTCGTTTTTGGGTTCCGTGGCCGAGCACCCGCAGCAGGTAAACTGCTACATCACTCACACCAACGAGCGCACGCACGATATTATCCGCGCCAACCTCGATCGCTCGCCCATGTACGCAGGCATTATCGAAGGCATTGGCCCACGTTACTGTCCTTCCATTGAAGACAAGATCAACCGCTTTGCCGACAAGACCAGCCACCAGATTTTCCTTGAGCCTGAAGGCTTAAACAGCACCGAGCTGTACCCCAACGGCATCTCCACCTCGCTGCCCTTTGACGTGCAGTTGGACTTAATCCACAGCATTTCGGGTTTGGAAAACGCCCATGTCACACGCCCTGGCTACGCCATCGAGTACGACTACTTCGACCCGCAAGACCTGCGCCACAGCCTAGAAACCAAGTTTGTGCATAACCTTTTCTTTGCTGGCCAAATCAACGGCACCACAGGCTACGAAGAAGCGGGCGCTCAGGGTGTGCTTGCGGGCATTAACGCCGCATTGCGCGCGAAAGACCAAGATGCTTGGACGCCGCGTCGTGACCAGTCTTACATAGGCGTGCTGGTGGATGACCTGATTACCATGGGCACCAAAGAACCCTACCGCATGTTTACCAGCCGCGCCGAATACCGCCTCGTGTTGCGTGAAGACAACGCCGATATGCGCCTGACTGAAATCGGACGCACGCTGGGCGTGGTCGATGACGAGCGTTGGGCTGCCTTTAGCGCCAAAAAAGACGCCATCGAGCGCGAAGATGAACGCCTGCGCACAACTTGGGTGCAGCCTGGTACGGAACAAGCCGAACAATTAAAAGAGTGGGGCGAAGGCGAGATTGTGCGCGAGTACAGTTTGCACGACTTGCTCAAGCGCCCAGGTTTGGGTTATGCGCAAGTGGCCAGACTGAAGGGCGAGCCTATCACTAACGAGCAAGCCGCCGAGCAGGTAGAAATTCAAACCAAGTACGACGGTTACATTGCCCGCCAGCAAGAAGAAATCGACCAGCTGCGCCGCTATGAAAATACCAAGCTGCCGCTGGATTTAAACTACGACGGCATCAGTGGCCTATCAAACGAAGTGAAACAAAAACTGCGTACCCTTCAGCCTGAAACTCTGGGCGTAGCCTCGCGCATATCGGGCATCACCCCCGCCGCCATCAGCTTGATCTTGGTGCATCTGAAAAAGATTAACCAAGTCCACAAGGCGGTGTCTTAGCCCAATTTAAGCTCATAGCGCGCATTGCGCCCTGTGCTGGCGCGGGGTGTTAGGCAGTCTTGCTGCACTAGGTCGGCAAGATCACGGCTAGCCGTGGCCTTTGAGCAACCCGTGATAGCGCGGTATTTCTGCGCGTTAATCCCTTGCGTGAACCCTTCAGTCCCTGCTGCAAACAGCTTGTGTAACACTTTGTGCTGGCGCTCATTGAGCGTCTTGTGAGTTTGGGCTTCCCAGAACTTGGCTTTTTTCAGCACAAACTCTATCGAGGCCGAGGCATCTTGTTGCGCGCTTAATACCGCTTGGCAGAACCACAGCACCCAAGCACTGAGATCCAAAGACGCATGAAAATCAGGATCGAGGCAACTGGCATCATGCAGCTGTTGGTAGTATTCAGCGCGATGCTGATCGAGGTAAGTCGATAGGCTAAGCAAAGCGGGGTGTTTTAAGTCTTGCCCCAGCGCATGTTCGGCCAGCGCCCGCCCCACACGGCCATTGCCGTCTTCAAAAGGATGGATGCTCTCAAACCAAAAATGCGCCAAAGCTGCGCGCACAGGGCCTGCAAGAAAAATGCTTTGAGTATCGCTACAGGGGTCGCTGGCCTGATACCAAGCTAAAAACTGCTGCATGTGTGCGGGAACTTGCTCGGCGCTCGGTGCCTGATAATGCACTTTTTCATAGCCAATAGGGCCTGAAACAATCTGCATAGGCTGCGTACCAGTACGCCATTGGCCACGAGCCAGAGCTTTATTTTGAGATAACTCAGCGGGCAGTACCAAGGTATGCCAATAACAAAGCAATTCTGCTGTCATGGGTTGGGCAAATTTTTTGCGCACATCCAACATCAGCGCCGCCATGCCTTCGGCACGGCTGTCTGCCACACGAACAGTTGGAGAGTTAAAGCCGAGATAATTTTTAATCGACGAACGCACGTCCTCACGATTTAGCCGCTCACCCTCTATATCGCTGGTGTGGATGGCTTCGCTGATCATCAAATCCAGATAAGCCTCAGACTGCAAGCTCTGGTTAAGTTGCTGCAAGCCGCCC